>DATMUT010000353.1:0-2093 GCA_035563755.1 Novosphingobium sp. | reverse complement strand
GGCCCGCCGCCTCACGCTCACCGGCTCGACGCTGCGGGCGCGCAGCAACGATTTCAAGGCGCTGCTGGCGGGCGAGATTGCCGGCACGGTGTGGCCGCTGGTCGAGGAGGGCGAGCTGCGCCCGGTCATGGATCGCGCCTTCCCGTTCGAGCAGGCCGCCGCTGCCCATGCCTACATGGAATCGGGCGGCCATATCGGCAAGATCGTGCTCGAGGTGGCGCCATGAGCGAGACTTACACGCTGCATGAAGATCCGATCTCGGCCAATTGCTACAAGATCCGCCTGACCGCGGCGCTGCTGGGCCTGCCCCTGGCGCGCAAGGCCTATGACATCCGCCAGGGCGAGACGCGCACACCCGCGTTTCTGGCGCAGGTGAACGCCAACGGCCGCATCCCCGTGCTGCAGATCGCCAATGGCGCCAACACCCGCTTCCTGCCCGAGAGCAACGCGGCCTGCTGGTATCTGGCCCATGGCTCGGCGCTCGTGCCGGCCGACCGGTTCGAGCAGGCCGACTGCCTGCGCTGGATGTTCTTCGAGCAGTACAATCACGAGCCCAATGTGGCGACGCTGCGTTTCTGGCTGGCCTATCTGGGCACCGACCGGCTGAACGAGGTGCAAAAGGCGCAGATTCCGGCCAAGCGCGTGGCGGGCGAGGCGGCGCTGCAGCTGATGGACGAGCATCTGGCGGCGCGGGACTGGTTTGCCGGCAATGCCCTGTCGCTGGCCGACATCGCGCTGTTTGCCTATACCCATGTGGCGGGCGAGGGCGGGTTCGACCTGAGCCTCTGGCCCCATTTGCAGCGCTGGATTGCAAGGGTGCAGGCGGCGCCCGGTTTCGCGCCCATGGTCTAGGGGCAGGGGCGGCGAATCGATTCGGCGCCAATCCCCGTTGCCATCAGCTGCGAATCCGCATAAGAGACCGGGTTGAACGGCCGCTCCGCGAGGGGCGGCCCTTTGTTTTCCTGACCCTGCGATCATGTGTTTGCCATCGCGCTGACGCAGCCGATCGCGCCGGAGAGTAATCGTGACCCAGCCCACTCCGCTGATGCCGCATGCAACGGCCGCATGGCTTGTCGACAATACCGCCCTGACCTTCGAGCAGATCGCCGATTTCTGCGGGCTGCACATGCTCGAGGTGCAGGCGATGGCCGACGACCTGACCAGCGCGAAGTACAAGGGCCGCGATCCGCTGCGCTCGGGCGAGCTGACCGGCGCCGAGATCGACAAGGGCCAGGCCGACGCGAACTATCGCCTGCGCATGTTCAAGGCGCCCGTTACCGTCAGCCGCACCAAGGGCCCGCGCTACACGCCCGTGTCCAAGCGCCAGGACAAGCCCGATGGCATCGCCTGGATCCTGCGCAACCACCCCGAGGTGTCGGACGCGCAGATTTCCAAGCTGATCGGCACGACGCGCAACACGATTGCCGCGATTCGCGACCGCAGCCACTGGAACATCAACAACATCAACCCCAAGGACCCGGTCACGCTGGGCCTGTGCTCGCAGCGCGAGCTGGACGCGATGGTGGCCAAGGCCGCCAAGGGCCGCCCGGATGACGATGGCGCCGACGAAATGCGCCTGGGCAGCGACCGCGAGGCGCTGATCGAGGAGCTGCGCGCCGCCCGCGAAGCCCAGCACAAGGCCGCCGTCGAGGCCGCGCAAGAGGCCGAGGCCGCCGCATGGCTGGCCGCCAAGCGCGCCGCCGAGGCCAACGGCGAGTAAGCCTGCCAGAACAAGCGGGGGCGCGGGCGCGGGGGCTGGTCCCTCGCTTCCGCGCCCTCTTTTGTGGCCCTTTTCCAAGTCAAGCTGACAAATCCCCGCCAACCTGCTAGGCCGCAGCCATTATGACCGTAGAGCAAGCCCTCCGCCCCGAATCCGCCCAGACCCAGAGCATGGATGCCCTGGTCGCCGATCTGGCCCGCGCCGCCCGTGCCGCGCAAGGCGTGGTCGCGGCCATGCCACATCCGGCCAAGGCCGAGGCGTTGCTGGCGGCGGCGGCTGAACTGCGCGCGGCAGAGGCCGAAATTCTGGCGGCCAACGCGCAGGATGTGGCCGCTGGCGAGGCGCGCGGGCTTTCGGGCGCGATGCTTGATCG
>DATMUT010000352.1:0-2983 GCA_035563755.1 Novosphingobium sp. | reverse complement strand
TTTTTGCTCAATAGCTGAAGAATTCGATGATCGCCCCCTCGGGCGAGCGCACCGCGAAACAGCAGACATCGCCCAAAGGATCGATGGCAAGGCGCCGGAGCCGAGCGTAGAGTTTGCCGCCGCGCCCCTCGATCTGGCTGGCATAGGCCGGCGCATCGGCCACCTCGAACCGCAGCGAGAGGTGGCCAACGTTAGGCGCGACACAATGCGCGTCAAAGCGCCGGCCCCGCATGTCCATGTTCTCGATCAGCTCGACCCCGCCTTCGGCCAATGGCGAAGGGCTGAAAATGGCCAGACGCCGCCGCGCGCCAATCGCCTGCGGCATGGGCAGCCCCAGCACTTCGGCGCCCGGCTCGGCCACGCCCTCGATGGTAAAGGCCAGCGGCGCGCCCCAGCCCAGCACCTCGGCATAAAAGCGGGCCGCAAGGTCGAAGTCGGCCACCATCTGGGTCGAATTGAAAATGGGCGACAGCTGGCCTGCCGGGTCCAGCCCCGCCACCGGCGGCGCATAGCGCTGGATGATCGCCAGCGTCAGCCCGTCGGGGCCCTGGGCCACCACCTGGCGCACCGCGAAATGCGCCTCGCTATAGTCGACCGGGTCGCCCATGGCTGTCCAGCCGCAGCGTTGCAGGCGCTGATAAACGGCATCAACATCGGCGCTGAACATGTCGACATCAAAGATGCCGCCCGTATCCCAACTGCGCTGGCTCGACCGCATGACCCGCTGGCCCGCCCCATGAAAGCGCACCAGCCGCAATGCGCCACAATGGCCCTGTGCGCCCGGCGGCACCAGCAGCGCCTGCGCGATCCGCTGGCAATCGGCGGGCACATGCCATGCGGCAAACTGCTCGGGCGGGGCATCGGCCAGGGGATGGAGCGCATAGCCGCAGGCCTGTTGCATCGCCTCGGCAATGCGCCCGATGTCGAACACGCTGACGACAGCTTCCTGAAGCGGCTTGATTTCCACGCGGCACCTCGCAACATCCGAAGCGCCTGCCTCTCATGGCAAAGGGGCAGCCGGTGCCCGCAAGGCAGGGTTGTCCGCCTTGCGAGCAGCCGCTTGGGCAGCGCCGTCAGAGCGCTGCGAGCGCCTGTGTGTTGGCGCTCGCCCATTCGGCCAGGGTCTGGGGCTTGCGGCCGGTAATCTGCTCGAAATCGCCGGTCACCGTTTCCACCCGGCCTGCCGCTGTGTTGGTGTCGAACGAGGCGAAGATGCGCGCCAGCCCCTCGGGCAGGCCACCACCAACCATGCCCTGTACCAGCGCCTCTGACGGCACCTGCGCCACGGCGATGGGCTTGCCGATCGCGGCCGAGACCTGGCTGGCGATTTCCGCCTTGGTCAGCGATTGCGAGCCGGACAGGGTGTAGGTGTGGCGCCCCTCGGCCTTGCCGGCCAGGACAGTGGCGGCCGCCAGCGCCAGATCATCGCGCGAGATGTCGGCGCTGCCGCGCCCGCCATCGGCCGCGTACCAGATGCCCGAGGCAATCGCCGAAGGCAGGAACAGGAACAGGTTTTCGAAATACCAGTGATTGCGCAGCACCGTCCACCCGGCGAGCGTGCTGGCGGCCAGTGCCTTTTCGGTGCCATCATGGTCGGGCGCGATCAGCAGCGGGGCGCCCTCGGGGTCGGGCGCCGAGGTATAGACCACGTGGCGCACGCCTGCCTGCTCCATGCCGGCAACGGCAGCCTTGTGCTGAGCCAGGCGGCGGCCAGTGTCGTCAAGCGCGTCGGTGCTAATGAGCAGCGCGCGATCAATCCCCGCAAAGGCGGCGGCAAAGGTCTCGGGCCGTTCAAAATCGAGGGCGCGGGTCTCGATGCCTTGCGCGGCCAGATCGGCCAGCTTTGAAGGGGAGCGCGAGGCGGCAACGAGGCGATTGGCAGCCACACCAAGGCTGTGCTGCAAATGGTGGAGCACCCGCTGGCCAAAGTGGCCCGAGGCGCCGGTAACAAGGATTTTCTGGGTCATGGGTGTGCTCGCTTGCTTGAGTGACTTCACGCAAGCGCATTTAGGTGATAGGCTTACCAATAGTAAGTACGCACCTTTTTGTTAGTGCCATTGTCTCGCAGGAACCCACCATGCCCCAGCCCGTCACCACCCTCTCGGACCGCCTGCGCCTTGGTGAATTGCGCGATGTGAATTGCCCATCGCGCGGTGTGCTCAAGCATGTGAGCAGCCTGTGGGGGGTGCTGTGCCTGATCTGCCTGCAGGAGGGCACCATGCGCTTCAGCCAGCTGCGCCGCCGCGCCGCCGGGGTGAGCGAGAAGATGCTGTCCCAGACCCTGCGCCAGCTCGAGGAGGACGGGTTCGTGCACCGGCAGGACTTTGCCACCGTGCCGCCTCATGTCGAATACAGCCTGACCGCCATGGGGCACGAGGTGTCCGCTCACGTGGCCGCGCTGACCGACTGGATCGAGGGCAACCTGCCCGCGATCATGGAGCACAAGCATCGGGCCATGACGACCAGCGCATGATCGCCCGCCGGCTGCCCCGGCTGCCCCGTCAAAACGCCCTGCTCTGCCCCGAGCGCGACAGCGGTACATAGGGGCGCCCGGCCGCAACTTTTTCGTTCAGCACGGTGCCCAGCCCCGGCCGGTCGGGCAATTCGCAAAAGCCGTTGGCGATTTTGGGCACCATGCCCTCGTGCAGATCAAGCTCGAACGGCGAGGTGTAATCGCGCACTTCCTGCGCGAAAAAGGCCGGCGTCGTGGCATCGAAATGGACATTGGCCAGCGCGCCCACCGTTTCATGGGGCCCGTGCGGCGCTATCTGCACCCGGTTCGCCTCGCACAGGGCGGCAATCTTGCGCGCTTCGGTAAAGCCGCCGCAAGCGGCCAGATCGGGCTGGGCAAAGTCGATCAGATGGCGGTTCAGGTAAGGCGCAAACCCCCATTTGGTCAGCACCCGCTCGCCCGTGGCGATGGGCGTGGTGGTGTGCGAGCGCAACAGCGCCCAATCCTCGATGTCGTCCATCTGGATCGGCT
>DATMUT010000351.1:0-6338 GCA_035563755.1 Novosphingobium sp. | reverse complement strand
AGCACCTCACCGCCAATTTCAACGCCAGCTATCTGCTCACCCGCTACGATGACTTTCCCAATGCCGGGGGCACCAGCGTCAACAATCTGGTCAGCGTGACAGGCAACCAGCTGCCCTTCTCCCCACGCTGGCAGTTGTCGGGCGGGGGCAACTGGGTGCTGCCGGTGCATGTGCCGGGCGACATCGCGCTCAACGCCAACGCCACTTACGAGACGTCCTATTTCTCGGATGTCTACAACTATGCGCAGGCGCGCGTGCCGGGGCAGGCCTATCTGAACGCCGGCATCAGCTATACCCCCCGCCACGGCCACTGGACGCTGTCGGTCACGGGCAAGAACCTGACCAACCACATCGCCTATCAGTCGATCACCTGGGGCGGCACGGCCAGCCTGTGGCAAGGCCCGCAAAACCCGCCGCGCACGGTGGTGGCCAAATTCTCGGTCAATTACTGAGATGGACGCGCCCGCGCGGCAGGCTGACGTTCTGGTCATAGGCGGCGGCATGGCGGCAGCATGGGCCGCCATTGCCGCCGCGCAGGCCGGCGCGCAGGTCATCATGGTCGACAAGGGCTATTGCGGCACCAGCGGCGTGACCGCCACGGGCGGCCCCAACCACTGGTGGGTGCCCGATGACCGCGCCCTGCGCGCGCAGGCCATCGCCCGCCAGACCGCCAAGGCGCAAGGCCTGGCCGATCCAGAGTGGATGGAGCGGATCATCGCGCTCACCTTCCGCCACCTGCCCGGCATCGCGCCCTGGTATCCCTTTGGCAGCGACGGGGCCGGGGGCACCTATTACTCGGGCGTGCGCGGGCCGGAATACATGCGCGCGCTGCGCCTGTTCGCGCTGGCGCTGGGGGTCACGGTGCTCGACCATCACCCCGCGATCGAACTGCTGGCCAATGCGCAGGGGCGCGTGGGCGGCGCGCGCGGCCACGCCCTGCGCCGCGACGAGCCTTGGGAGATCCACGCGGGCGCCACCATCATGGCCACCGGCGGCTGCGCCTTCCGCTCGGGGCTGATCGGCAGCGCGCTCAACACCGGCGATGGCTATCTGATGGCCGCTGAGGCCGGCGCGCAGCTTTCGGGCATGGAGTTTTCCATCGCCTGGTCGCTCTCGCCCACATGGGCCTCGACCCGCACGCTGCCCTATACGGCGGCGCGGTTTTATGACGCGGCCGGCACCGAAATCGACGTGCCGCCCGCCCATTCGGGCCATGCCCATTACCAGGCGCTGGGCCGCGCGATGCAGGCAGGGCCGGTGTTTGCCGACCTGCGCGACGCGCCGGCCGCGCTGCGGCCCATCCTGCACCGCATCCAGCCGCTCACCGCCGCCAGTTTCGCGCGGGCCGGCATCGACCCGTTCGGCCAGCGCTTTCCCGTCAGGCTGTTTGGCGAGGGCAATATTCGCGGCACCGGCGGCCTGCGCATTGCCGATGCGGATTGCCGCACCGATGTGGCCGGACTGTTTGCCGCAGGCGATGCCGCCACGCGCGAGCTGGTGGCGGGCGCCGCCAGTGGCGGGGGGGCGGTCAATTCGGCCTGGGCGCTGGCATCGGGCCGCATTGCCGGGGCCGCCGCCGCGCACGAGGCGCAAAGCCAGCGGCCCGGCGCAGCGCTGGTGGGTCTGGGCCGGGCGGGGCTGCACCCCACGGGCAACGCGCAAGCACTCGATCTGGCCGGCATCACCACCAGCGTGGAAAGCCACATGCACGATTACGAACGCGCCCTGTTCCGCCGCCGCGAAACGCTGACCGCCTCGCTGCACACGCTGGGCGCGCATTGGGAGCATATCGCCGCGCATGGGCAAGCCAGCGGCCGCGCCGCCGTGCCCCTGCGCGAGGTGGCGGCCATGGCGGCCACCGCCCGCTGGTGCACCGCCGCAGCACTGGCCCGCGCCGAAACGCGCGGCATTCAGGTGCGCGTCGACCATCCGCACACCGAGCCTGCGCGCGCCACCCGGCTGGTCATTTCGGGGCTGGACAGGCTGCGCCTTGGCGGCGCGAAGCAAACAGAGGACGTGGCATGATCGCGCTGATCGACGAGACTGCGTGCACCGGCTGCGGCACCTGCGCCACTGTATGCCCGACGCTGGTGTTCGACCATGGCGCAACGGGCGCCGTGCCGGCCATCGCCCGGATCGAGGCATGCCAGACCTGCTATCTGTGCGAGCTTTATTGCCCGGCGGACGCCATCCACGTGGGCGCCAACCAGTTCGCCCGCGAGGAGGGCGCGGCCGACGCCCACCTGCGATACGCCGGCCACATCCGCGCCGACCACGGCTGGGAGGCGCCCCTGCACAGCGGCCCGCTCGACGATTACCGCCGGTTGGGTCCGCTGCTTAACGAAGGCGTGCAGATTGCCGCGCGGCGCTATGCGGCGCGGCACGACCCGTCACAATAGCGGGCGAAACGCCTGCTCGGTCGGGCGCGAGAGCGCCAGCACGCCGGCATGGGCATAGGTCTGGGCCACCTCGCGCTGGCTGGCGATCAGCGCGGCATCGAGCGGCACCGGCGCAAAGGCGTTCTTGCGCGCGACCTGCGCGGTGATGGCCAGCGGCATGCCCGTCTCGCGCGCCAGCACGGCGGCATAGGCATCGGGATGCGCCAGCCCCCAGCGCATGGCCACCACCTCGCGCCGCAGGAAATCGGTCAGTATCGCCCGCTTGCCATCGATCGCGCGCGCATTGGCCACGTCAAAGCCGGTGCTGACCAGCAGGTCGCGCCCATCGGCAATAACGCGCGCGCCCTCGGCCTGCGCCAGCATGGTGTAGGGTGCCCAGGTGGCCCAGGCGGCCACCGCTCCGCTGCGCAGGGCCGCAGCCGCATCGCTGGGCGAAAGGAACACGAAATGCACCGCATCGGGCGCCATGCCCGCCCCCGCCAGCGCACGCAGCGCCAGATAATGGCCAATGCTGCCCCGCGTCGTGGCCAGCTTCTGCCCGGCAATGTCGGCCATGCCATGCGCGGGCGAGGCGGCCCTGACCACCACCGCCAATGCGCCCGCCGGCCGGTTCTCGACCCGGCGCGCGGCCACCGCAACGATGGGCTGGCCCGACTGATAGGCAAAGGCAAAAGGCCCGTCGCCCACCATGCCCACATCCACCGCATCCGAGGCGATCGCCTCGAGCAGGTTTTGCGCGGCGGGAAATTCTGCCCACTCCACCCGGTAACCTGCGCCAGCCAGCGCATCCGAGGCCTCGACCAGCGCCTTGGTGCCGCCCTTCTGGCTGCCCACGCGCAAGGTTTCGCCCGCCCGGTGGCACCCGGCCAACGCCGCGCCGGCCGCGCCCATTGCCATCCAGCCCAGCACCCCGCGCCTGGCAACGGGCGCAGTCACCAGCCCCGGCAAGCCATGGGTGGAACGAGGGGAAAACAGGGGCATAGCGGCAACTCCGGCAGCAAAGGCAATGCTGGATGCCTTACGGTCTCATGACCATTGCGGGCCAATGACATCGGCCAATATAGGGTTGAGGCAAACTGATCCGGGCCAGCGAAAAAGGCCGCAATAGCGCCGCGCCCGGGCATGGGCCCGACAGCAAGGATCGCAAAGCTGGGAAAAGTGGTGCACCCGACTGGATTCGAACCAGTGACCCCTGCCTTCGGAGGGCAGTACTCTATCCAGCTGAGCTACGGGTGCGCGCTGGCTCAAGCGGTTAGCAGCGCTTTTCGCCGAAAGCCAGAGCTTTTCCATCGCCGTCCACAATCCCGGCAGCGGCGGGCCGGCCATAGGTACAGTCACGCGGCATATGGCTGGCAATGGTTAGCAATTTGGAAAGGGCGCTGCGCTAGTCCTACGCATATCATGAGCGCAACTCCGCCCGATTCCCGCCACCGGCACCTGCAGCCGGCCAACGACCGGCCCGACGAGGCGGCAGGCCATCTGGTGCTCGACGCGCAATGGGCCGCGCTCAGCAAGGCCGCCTCGGCCATTGCCGCGCTGGCCGGGCCGCAGGTGGTGGCGCAGGCCCGCTCGCAGCTGACCCTGCCGCCCAGCATGTACAAGGCCCGCGACCGCCGCGGGGCGCTGATTGCCCAGACTTTGGCCGACCTGGTGGCAGTCATGGAACCGGGCCTCAAGGCGCTGCTCGAAGTGCATGCGCGCGGGGCCGATGCCGCGCCCCCGGCGCTGGCGCTGTGGCACGAATTTGTCAGCGCGCGCACCGCCTTGCTGGCGCTGGCGCCGGCCGCGCCCGATCCCACGCAGGCCCATTAAGCCGGGCGGCCCCAAGCCCCCTTGAAAGTTCCGCGTTTGTTCTTAATCTGGGGCCATGACCAGCCCCGATTCGTACCCTTTGCCTGTCGCCGCCACTGATGTGGCAGCGCCCGACCAGCAGGCGCGCGATGCGGCCGCTGTTGCCCGCGGGATCATGCGGCTGTTTGCCCGCAACGACATCTGGTGCCTGGGCGAAATGCCATTGCGCAATGGCCGCCGCGCCGACCTCATGGGCATCGACGCCAAGGGCCATGTCATCATCGTCGAGATCAAGGTGGCCCGCGCCGACCTGATGGGCGATGGCAAATGGACCGATTATCTCGACCATTGCGACCGGTTCTTCTGGGGTCTGGCCAGCCATCTCGACCATGCCTGCATGGAAAGCGAGGCGTTCCGCCCCGAGAGCTGCGGGCTGATCGTGGCCGATGGCTATGACGCCGAGATCCTGCGCCCCGCCCCGCTCATGCCGCTGGCCCCCGCCCGCCGCAAGGTCGAGGTCGAGCGGCTGGCCCGCACGGCCCTGCGCCGGCAGGCCGTGGCGGGCGATCCGCTGATTGGCCGGTGGGGCGGGGCATAGGGCGCCAACGCCTTTTGCCGGCCATGCCAACCGGGGAGGCCAACCGAGGGGCCGGCCGGGGTACCAGCCGGGGCGTTTTGCCCCTTTGCCCCGCGCCCCGCGCCGGGCCATAAGCGGGGCATGAGCCAGCCGTTCCTGAACCAGCCCACAGTCCTCGCCGCGATCGGGTCGGCGCTGGTGATGGTGGCCATCGTGTCGCTGCGCTATCTGCTGGCCAGCGGCGGGTTTGCGCTGGCCACGCGGCTGCGCAAACCCGGCCTTTACGCGCCGCTTGCCCGCCAGATCAGGGCCGAGATCGGCTGGTCGCTGCTGTCCTGCGCGATCTTCGGCCTGCCCGCGGGGGTTGTGGCCTGGGGCTGGCAGGCGCATGGCTGGACACGCATCTATGCCGACCTGCACGCCATGCCGCTGTGGTGGTGGCCGGCCTCGATCGCGCTGTACCTGCTGGCGCATGACACCTGGTTCTACTGGACACACCGCTGGATGCACGACCGGCGGGTGTTCGGCATTTTCCACGCGGTGCACCACGCCAGCCGCCCGCCCACCGCCTGGGCCGCCATGAGCTTTCACCCCACCGAGGCGCTGACTCAGGCCTTCGTCATTCCCGTTCTGGTGTTTGTCATCCCCATCCATGTCTCGGCGCTGGCCGTGGTGCTGAGCGTGATGACCGTGATGGGCGTGACCAACCACATGGGCTGGGAAGTGTTTCCGCGAGCGCTGGTGCATTCGCGCGTGGGAGGGTGGCTGATTACCGCCACGCATCACCAGCGCCACCACGAAATGTATCGCTGCAATTATGGGCTGTATTTCCGCTTCTGGGATCGTTTGTGCGGCACCGACAAAGGGTTGGGCCGCTTTGAGTAACCAGGGCAAAGCCCCGTTTGCCGCCGCCTGGCCCCGCCTTTGCGTGGGCAGAAGTTAACCAAGGTTTTACGCCGCAAGCCCATAATCGCCCCTCTCATCCGGTGGAGTGGCGCAGATGGACAGAATGCACGGCCTCCATGACAGCAGCAGCGCAAGGCGAAACGCCGCCCGCGCGCGCGACCGGCATGACCGCGCGTTTCATGCGCCCGACCTGCCGCCCACCGCCATCGGGCAGGTCGAAAGGCGCTTGCAAAAGCGCGCTCAGGACCAGTGGCACGCCCTGCGCGACGAGGGCGGCCTACCGCTGGCCCACGCCTTCCTCCTGAGCGCCGATCCTTATATGGCGGCGCGGTCGGTGCTGTTCGATCTGGGCGCACATAGGAATGATCCGGCCATTGGCTGGCTGGGGCAAGTCGTGCGTGAGGGCATGGCCTGCGCCGCACAGGGCGAAGCGGCCGCCCCGCGCCGCGCCCCGCAAACCCTGTCGCAGGCGCTCGAATGCCCGCTGCTGGGCAAGATCGCCCAGGCCTGCGCCGCCCAGCCCCTCCTGCGCGAGCCGGCAACCGTTTCCGGGCGTTCCATGCGGGCGTGCGATGGCGGCGGGCTGGTGTGGCGCGCGGTGCTGTTGCCGCTGGCTGGCAGCGACGGCGCGGTGGCACAGGTTCTGGCCGTGCTCGACTGGCGGG
>DATMUT010000350.1:0-12962 GCA_035563755.1 Novosphingobium sp. | reverse complement strand
TTCATGCCGGGGCCTGTGCAGTCGAACATCTCGCAGTCGGGCGAGCTGCGCCCGGCCGAATTCCGCAAGGACAGCGGCTACAAGCAGCGCGAGGACGATCTGGAGAAGCGCCCCAACTCGCCGCTGTGGATGACCGCCGAGGAAGTGGGCGAGCGCGTGCTGGCCGGCATTCAGCGCAACGACCTGTATATCCTGACTCACCCCGAGTTCGGCCCCGGCATGCAGACGCGCTTCGACGCAATCATGGCCAGCGTGCCCGCCGAGCCGATCAATCACGAACGCGCCGAGGCGATCCACTTCCTGCTGGGCAATCCGGTGTTCGACGAGCAGATCGCGCGCCGCGCCAAGGAAGCCGAAACCGCCTGAGCGATCAGGCCGCCGGGTGCCTGTCGGACCCGGCGGCCATCTGCCGCGCGATCATCGCGCAGGCCATCAGCTGGATCTGGTGGAACAGCATGAGCGGCAGGATGACCACCCCCACCTGCGCCGCCGGGAACAATACGCCGGCAATGGGCACGCCACTGGCCAGCGACTTCTTCGAGCCGCAGAACAGCAGCACGATCCGGTCCTCGCGCGAGAAACCCAGCAGCCCGCCCAGCCCCCAGGTCACCGCCAGCGCCACGGCCAGCAGCAGCACATTCAACCCCAGGATCAGCAGCAGCTCCCACAAGGGCAGCTTCTGCCAAAGCCCCTCGACGACAGCGGCCGAGAAGGCGGTATAGACCACCAGCAGGATCGAGCCGCGATCGACATAGCCGACCAGCGACTTGTGCCGCGCGACAAAGCCGCCAATGACCGGGCGCAGCAGGTGCCCGGCCAGAAACGGCACCAGCAGTTGCGCGACGATCTTTTCCACCTGCCCCAGCGAGAGATGCACGCCTCCGCCCTGCGCCCCTACATGCCCCATCAGCGCGGCGGCCAGCAGCGGCGTGATGACCAGCCCGGCAATGTTGGAAAAAGACGCCGAACACACCGCCGCCGCGACATTGCCCCGCGCGATCGAGGTAAAGGCGATCGAGCTCTGCACCGTCGAGGGCAGCAGCGTGAGGAACAGCATGCCCGCCGCCACCAGCCCCGGCAGGCCCGGAATGGCCGCCACGCCCAGCCCCAGCAGCGGGAACAGCGCGAAGGTCACCAGGAACACCGCCAGATGCAGCCGCCAGTGCCCGGCCCCCGCCACAATCGCCTCGCGCGAGAGTTTGGCGCCGTGCAGGAAGAACAGCAGCACGATGCCCGCATTGGCCGCCACATCGAAAGCCGCCGCCGCCATGCCGCGCGCCGGCAAGAACGAGGCCAGCACCACCGTGCCCAGCAGCGAGAGGATATAGGGATCGATCGCAGAGCGCAGGCGGGCAAACATGGCCTAACGCCTATCGCCATATCGCCCTGCTGGCAAATGCGCGATTGGGCGCATGTTGGGGCATTGGCGCGGTGGGCATCATCGCCAAATCCGCTGCCAGATCGTTATCACCTATAGCCAAATCCCCCGATCCCCTATAGCCAGTCCGCAGGAGTAACCACAGCCAGACGGACCTTTGCGCGATTCCCGTTGCGCGATGGCCCCACAAGGGCAAAAAGGTCGGCAAGGGAGAGAGATTTTGGCCATAGACACGCCCTCACCGGGCCTTTTTTCGGGCAGCGATCCGCGCCGCATTCTGGCCAATGCGCCGCTCAGCTGGCGGCAGATCATCGCCATTGTCCTGTGCTGCCTGCTTAACGCGCTCGACGGTTTCGATGTGCTCTCGATCAGCTTTGCCTCGCCCGGCATCGCCAAGGAATGGGGCATCACCCGCGCGGCTCTGGGCATCGTGCTGTCGATGGAAATCTTCGGCATGGCGGCAGGCTCGGTGCTGCTGGGCCAGGCGGCAGACCGCATCGGGCGCGTGCCCACCACCTTTTTCAGCCTGCTGGTCATGTTCATCGGCATGGTCGCCACGCCTCAGGCCAGCAGCGTTGGCATGCTGGCGGGGCTGCGCCTGTTCACCGGCCTTGGCATTGGCGGCATGCTGGCGGCCACCAATGCGCTGACGGCCGAATATGCCAACACCCGCGCGCGCAATGCCGCCGTTGCGCTGATGGCCGGCGGCTATCCGCTGGGTGCTGTTGTGGGCGGCACCTTTGCCGGGCAGTTGCTGGTGCATGGCTCGTGGCGCAATGTGTTCTATCTGGGCGCCGGCATGGCGCTGGTGCTGCTGCCGCTGGTGCCGCTGCTGCTGCCCGAACCCGTGGGCGCCCTGATGCAGCGCCGCCCGGGCAACCTGCTGGCCCGCGTCAACCGCACGCTGCGCGCCTTTGGCCACGCCCCGGTCGACACCCTGCCCGAGCCTGAGACCGCCACCCGCCCCTCGCCCTGGGCCGTGTGGGGGCCGGGCCTGTGGCCGGTCACGCTGGCGCTCATCGTCGCCTATTTCATGCACATCCTCACCTTCTACTTCATCGTCAAATGGATTCCCAAGATCGTTGTCGACATGGGCTTTGCGCCCTCGGCGGCGGCGGGCGTGCTGGTGTGGACCAATGTGGGCGGCCTCATCGGCGCGGTGCTGTTCAGCATTGCCAGCCTGCGCCTGCCCCTGCGCGGCAGCCTGATGGCGGCCATGCTGGCATCGGCTGTGGGGGTTGCGGTGTTCGGCCAGTCGCCGGCCGACCTGCACCATATGGCGATCACGGCCGGCATCGCGGCCTTCTTCACCAATGGCGTGATCGTGGGCTTCTATGCGCTCATCGCCCAGTCCTTCCCCACGGCGCTGCGCGGCAGCGGCACGGGCATGGTCATTGGCATCGGGCGCGCGGGCGCGGCCGCTGGCCCCATTCTGGCCGGCTATCTGTTCGAGGCAAAGCTGGGCCTGCCGATGGTGGCGGCGCTCATGGGGCTGGGTTCGGTGGCCGCGGCCGTCACGCTGATGGTCATGCCCCGCAGCGAGGCTCACGGCCACTAAGGCCCCGCCACAGGCGATTGGCTTTGGCGCGCGAGGTGTTTAGGGCAGGCGGCATGACCGCTGCCATCGAACCCTTCCGCGCCATGGCCATCGCCCAGCTGGCCCACCAGATGCAGGCCGATGGCCACCATGTGATCCACATGGAATTCGGCCAGCCCAGCACCGGCGCCCCGGCCCGCGCCATAGAGCAGGCCCACGCCATCGTGGATGCGCAGGCGCTGGGCTATTGGGAAAGCGCACCGCTCAAGGCGCGCATCGCCCGGCATTATGCCGAAACGCAAGGTGTGCAAATCGCGCCCGAGCAGGTGATCCTGACCTGCGGCGCCTCGCCCGCGCTGGTGCTGGCCCTGTCGAGCGCCTTTGCGCCGGGCGCGCGGGTGGCGCTGGCCCGGCCCGGCTATGTGGCCTATCGCAACACGCTGCGCGCACTGCACATGGAGCCGGTCGAGATCGAATGCGGCGCCGATGTCGGCTATCAGCTGACCGCCGCCGCGCTGGAGGCTATCGAGCCGGCGCCCGATGGCGTCATCATCGCCAGCCCCGCCAACCCCACCGGCACGATCATCGCGCCGCACGAACTGGCCGCCATTGCCGACGTGTGCCGCGCGCGCGGCATCCGCATCGTCTCGGACGAGATCTATCACGGGCTGGCCTATGGCGCGCCCACGGTCAGCCTGCTGGCGCACGAGCCGGGCGCGCTGGTAGTCAACAGCTTTTCCAAATATTTCAGCATGGCCGGGTGGCGGCTGGGGTGGCTTGTGGCGCCGCTCGACCTGCTCGATGCCGCCTATGCGCGCATGAGCAACCTGTTCCTCACGCCCCCCTCGCTCAGCCAGCACGCCGGCCTTGTCGCCATGGATTGCCACGAGGAGCTGCAAGGCCACCTGGCCACCTATGCCCGCAACCGCGAGGCCATGCTGGCGGCGCTGCCCGCGCTGGGCCTGGCGCGCATCGCCCCGCCCGACGGCGCCTTCTACATCTGGGCCGACATCAGCCACCTGACCGACGACAGCATGGCCTTTTGCACCCGCCTGCTGCGCGACACAGGCGTTGCCACAGCGCCAGGCGTCGACTTCGATCCGGTGAACGGCCACCGCTTCATGCGCTTCAGCTTTGCCGTCTCCAGCCCCGAGGTCGAGGAGGCCATCGCCCGCATGACGCCATGGTTTGCCGCCCGCGCCGCCGAGGCGCAGAGCGGCCGTTAAAAGCACCGGCCGCACAGGCCTAAATACCAAAGTGCAATTCAGCGTTCAGCCGCTTCATGGCATCCCCTGTCTGTTTCAGACAACCAGAGGATGCCATGAGGATCAACGCCCCCATTTTCCTGTCCGCCTGCGCCGTTGTGGGCCTGCTGGGCGCCGCGCCCGCCATGGCGGCAGCGCCTGCGCCTGCCGTGTTTGCCCGCTGCGCCGTGTGCCACAATGCCGAGAAGGGCGCGCCCGACAAGATCGGCCCGAACCTGTATGGCGTTTACGGCAAGAAGGCCGCTCAGGGTAAACATGCCTATTCCGAAGCGCTGAAAAAGGCCAACCTGACCTGGAACGAGGCCACGCTCGACAAGTGGATCACGGCGCCCATGACGATGGTGCCGGGCACGATGATGAGCTTCCCGGGCATCAAGGACCCGGCCAAGCGCGCCGAGCTGATCGCTTACCTGAAGTCGCTGAAGTAATGTAAGCCGCGCCCGATGGCGCAGGAAAAGGGGGCGGGAGGCCAGATGGCTTCCCGCCCCCTTTTTCGTGCCGATCACCCGGCCACATGGGCAGCCGGCAAAACGAGACCGGCGGCCCTTCCCCAAGGGAAAGACCGCCGGCTGACTGGTTGAACCCCCAAAAGGGAGGCTGAGTATGGCAGGATTTCAGAAGAAGAGAATACCCCCGACAGCCACCGCGTCGCTGCTGGCATTGTTGCCATTGTGCGCCTTGGCGTTGCTGTTGATGTATTCGCCAATCAGCGTCATCCAGCTGGTCAGGCCATAGCGGATCTGGCCCACCGTGCTGGAATTCTTGCGCACCAGCGTGGGGTTGGCCAGCGCATCGGCGGCATTGGCATAGTCGAGGAAGCTGGCGCCATAGCTCGCGCCCAGGGTGAACTTCTTGTAGGTGGCGGTGGCCTGAATGTAATAGCCCTCGCTCGAGCGGGTGTTGCCGCTGGCGTCGGTATCCAGCAGGTTCAGCACCGTCGTGCCCAGGCCCTTGGCGGTGTAGTAATAGCCGGTGATCGCAATCGGGCCAGCGGTGGCCTTGCCGCCAAAGTCCAGACCTTGCCCGGTGTATTTCTGGCCCGTCGTGACCAGCGTGTGCTCTTGCGTGATGCCCGACATCCACAGATGCAGCGCGACCGGGTTGAACTTGCCATCCCAGGCGATGCGCGCCTGAAATTGCGGGGCGCCATTGGCCTGCGCCCCGGTCGAGAGCGAGGAGAGCGGCTGGAACACGCCGACCGACGCCTGCAGGCCGCCAATCGTCGGCGTGGTATAGGTGATCTGCGGCTGGAAGTCGGTGTAGATGTAGCCCGAACCGATGCGGCCCAGCGTGGTGTTCGACGGGGCCACATTGCCCCCCGGCGCGCCCGAGGACAGCAGCGTGATGTCGTTCAGGATGGCGTCAGACCCGAACAGGCCGATCGCGCGGCCGATCTTCAGCTCGCCATAGCCCTTGCGCGCGACCGTCAGGAACGTCTCGCGGAAATCGATGCCGGCCGTGGCCAGCGCCGTGGGCTGCCCGCCATTGTTCGCGCCCAGCGCGCCCCATGCCGCGCTGTTGATGCCCGGATACATGCCAAAGTGCGCGCCCACATCCCAGCCGTTCTGGGTCGTGGTGGCATCCACCTTCAGGAAGCCGGGGAGCAGGCCGTTGCGCACCGCGCTCGAATTGTTGCCAACGCTGGCGATGCCGCCGGCAACCGCGGTGGTGGCCGAAGGCGTTGCGGCGCTGTCGTGCACATAGAACCCGTTGACCGAGCCGGAGAACTTGATCGTGGCCGGGCCGACCACCAGGCCAATACCGGTGGGCGTTGCGCGCACGATCGCGCCGCCGCCGCCGGCATCGGCCATGGCGGGCGCGGGCGCCGGGGCCTGGGCGGCCTTGGCGTTCTCGGCCTGCTGCTCGCGCATCAGGTCGTTGTAATCATCGTCCGAGAGGATACCCTTGTCATGCAAACGCTTGAGCAGCGCTTCGGCGGTGCCGGCATGCGCCACGCCCGCCCCCCCCATCATCGCAGCAACCATAGCGGTGCCCAGAAGGTACTTCTTCAGCATCTCAACCCCCTTGAAAAACAAAGCCGTCTGCGCGGCTGTGGGGCAGAGTGTGCGGCGGGTAGGCCGCTACTGAAATTGGACTTTGGGCCTGATACTTTCGTACGAAATGAACATGTCCAAGGGTATGATGCGCCAGCGCAACATCAGCATTGCCCCCATCAGGGCATGCACTCAGGGGGCGATGGCCACACCCCATGGCGCCTCGCCGGCCGGCACGGTGGCCTTGACCGACAGGCTGGCCAGATCGACGATCGAGACATCGTTCGTGGTGCCATTGGCCACCAGCGCAATGCTGTCGCCCCCGGCCAGCGCCAGATGCCACGGCCGCCCGCCCACGCGCACATAGCCGCGCACCTGCCGCGCGGCCACATCGACCACGGCAATCGCATTGGCCCGCCCCAGCGCCACCACCGCCGTGCGCCCATCGCGCGAGAAGCGGATGCCGCAGGGCATGACCTTGATGGCCGGAACGCCCGGCGGGGCAAAGGCGATCTGGCCCACGACCTTGCGCGTGGAGGGATCGAACACCTGCACCACCCCGCCCATCTCGGCCGCGCTCCACATCTCGCGCCCGTCGGGGGTGAATTCCACATGGCGCGGGCGCGCGGCGGTAGGCGTGGTCTCGATCACCTTCTGGCTGGCCACGTCAATCCAGGTCAGGACGTTGTTGTCCTCGCTCGTCACCACCAGCAGGCGGCCATCGGGGCTTTGGGTGACGCCCTCGGGGTCCTTGCCCACGGGCACCTGCCAGGCCACGCTCCGGCCCGCAACGTCGATGGCCGTGACCGCCGCGTCATCCTCGTTCGAGGCGAACAGCAGCCGCCCGTCGCGCGAGGGGAAGAACTGTTCAGGGTCCTGCCCCGAAGGCAGCGCCGCGATCAGGTGCCCGTCGGCCATGTCGCGCATCTCGACGGCGCTGTCCTGCCCTGCGGCCACCAGCAACGTCTTGCCATCGCGCGCCACGGCAATGCCGCGCGGGCGGTGCCCCACCGGCCAGGTGGCCACAGGCTTGCCCGCCGCAATGTCGATAACCGTGACCGAATTGCCCCGCTCGTTCGAGACATAGGCAAGCGCGCCCCCCGCGCCCTGAGCGCAGGCCGGAGCAGCCATATTGGCCAAAAGGGCAATCACCCCCAGCGGAATACAGGGTTTTCCTAGCATTTAGGCATCCTAACCCGCGCAAAAAGCGACGGAATAGGACGAAGGTACTATGTCGGCAGGAACGTCGGGACAATAATTTCAAGGCATAGAGATACGGCATCAACCACCCAAGAACAGCCGCCGCCCGCCGACCCCGCCGGCGCGGCTCATTGGTCGAGAGGACATATACATGCGACTTTCCCACAGCCGCAAGGCGCTGCTGGCGGCCATGGCCCTGGCTCTGGCCAGCGGTGGCACCCGCCTGCTGGCTCATGGCGACGTGACGCCCCAGCAGGTCGATACCAGCGCCCTGCCCGAGATTGGCAACGACTGGCTCAAGCACAATCCCTATCGCGGCAACGCCAAGGCGCTCGAGATCGGCAAGACCGCCTATGGCGAGAATTGCGCGCGCTGCCACGGGCTCGACGCGCTGTCGGGCGGTATTGCGCCCGACCTGCGCTACCTCGAACTGGGCGATTCGGGCGACGAGTGGTTCATCATGCGCTATCAGCATGGCTCGAGCCGCGACGGCAAGGTCTACATGCCGCCGCTGGGCGAGATCCTGGGCCAGAAGACCGGCTGGGCGATCCGCACCTGGCTGGAATCGAGGCATACCGATGACTGACCGGGCGAACGCCGGCGGCGCCCCTGTGCGCCGCCTCGCACGGCGTTCGTTCCTGGGCGGGATGGTCGCGGCCAGCGCGGCGGTGGTTGCACCGCTGCCGCTGGCCGCTGCGCCTTTGGCCAAGGTCAGGCAATTGGGCGTGCTGCGCGTGGCGGTCTATCAGGACAACCGCCCGTGGTCGTGGAACGACAATGGCACCTTGCGCGGGATCGATGTCGATCTGGCCCGTGCGCTGGCCGATGGGCTGGGCGTGAAGGCGCAGGTTGTCGAGTTCATGGCGGGCGATGACATCGCCACCGACCTGCGCAACGCGGTGTGGCGCGGCGGCTTGCTGGGCTTTCAGCCGGCCGACCTGATGATGCACGTGCCCTTCGACCGCGAGCTGATGGCGCAGAACGATCAGGTTGCCCTGTGCGCGCCCTATTACCGCGAGAGTTTTGCCGCCGCCTGCGGCCCCGAGCAGAACGATTGCGAAGTGCCCGTGCCGCAATATCGCGGACGACGCCTGTCGGCAGCGGTAGCCAGCGTGCCCGATGTCTACCTGCTCAGCGGCTTTGGCGGCACGCTGCGCTCGAGCGTTACCCATTTCAACACCGGATATGACGCCGTCGCGGCGCTCGGCACGCGCCAGTCGGACGTGGCGGTTGCCACCCGCGCCGAGGTCGAGGCAGCCCTGCACGACATGGCCAACCCGCAGATCAAGGCGCGCCAGCATACGCTCGACGCCATGATGTCGCCGGGCTGGGATGTGGCCATGGCGGTCAAGGACAACAGCCGCACGCTGGGCGATGCCATCGAACCGATGCTGTCGGCAATGGCCGCCAACGGGCGCATGCAGGCCATCTTTGCCGCGCATGGCGTGACATGGCGGCCGGCGCTGGCCGCGGGCTGAACCATGCGTGCAACTGCGACGGAGCGTGCTTGGCCTAAGGTCCAATTGCTGGCCGCCCCCTCGCAGATAGGTTGATCGCTGGAAGGGTGGCCGGGGGGCACCGTCATTCGAGGCCACAGAACAGGCGCTCGCCCGGACGAACACAGCAAACAGGCCGACAATCAGAACAGGAGAGCAATCATGAAGGGCAGGATTTTGAGTTCGTCGAAGCGTCGTCGCTGGAGCGCGCCGCTCGCCACGAGCCTTGCCGCGATCGGCCTGCTGGCCACCGGCGTTATTGCCGCAGCCCCCGCCAGCGCCAATGGCCCCACCAGCCAGGATCTGGCCAACGATGCCAACACCCCCGGCGACGTGCTGACCTATGGCATGGGTCCGCAGGGCCAGCGTTTCAGCCCGCTCACCCAGATCAACGCCCAGACCGTCAAGCATCTGGTCCCGGCGTTCTCGGCATCGCTGGGCGGCGAAAAGCAGCGCGGTCAGGAATCGCAGCCGCTGGTCTATGACGGCACCATCTATGTGACCGGCTCCTACTCGCGCGTGTTCGCCTTTGATGCGCATACCGGCGAGAAGAAGTGGGAATATGACGCGCGCCTGCCCGACGGCATCATGCCCTGCTGCGACGTGGTCAACCGCGGCGCTGCCATCCACGGCGACAAGATCATCTTCGCCACGCTCGATGCGCACCTCATCGCCCTCAATCGCCACACCGGCAAGGTGATCTGGAACAAGACCACCGCCGATTACACCGCCGGCTATTCGGCCACCGCTGCCCCGCTGATCGTCAAGGACATGGTCATCACCGGCAATTCGGGCGGTGAATTCGGCATCGTGGGCGAAGTGCAGGCCCGCAACGTCGAGACCGGCGAGCTGATCTGGTCGCGCCCCACCATCGAGGGCAACATGGGCACGCTGCATGGCCAGCCCAACGGCATCACCGGCAAGCTGAATGCCACCTGGCAGGGCGACCAGTACAAGACCGGCGGCGGCGCCACCTGGCTGGGCGGCACCTACGACCCGGAAACCAACCTCATCTATTTCGGCACCGGCAACCCCGGCCCGTGGAACAGCCACCTGCGCCCGGGCGACAACCTCTATTCGGCCTCGACGCTGGCGATCGATCCCGACACGGGCGTCATCAAGTGGCACTACCAGACCACCCCGCACGACGGCTGGGACTTTGACGGCGTGAACGAGTTCATCCCGTTTGACGCCACGATGAACGGCAAGGCCATGAAGCTGGGCGCCAAGGCCGACCGCAACGGTTACTTCTACGTGCTCGACCGGACCAACGGCAAGTTCATCAGCGCCAGCAAGTTCGTGATGCAGACCACCTGGGCCAACGGCATCAACCCCAAGACCGGCCGCCCCAACTACATCGAGGAAGGCCGCCCCGGCGCCCCCACCGCCGATGGCAAGGGCGCATCGGTGTTTGCCAGCCCCTCGTTCCTGGGCGGCAAGAACTGGATGCCGATGTCCTATTCCAAGGACACCGGCCTGTTCTACATCCCCTCGAACGACTGGGGCATGGACATCTGGAACGACCACATCGCCTACAAGAAGGGCGCGGCGTTCCTGGGCGCTGGCTTCACCATCAAGCCGATTGCCGAAGACCACATCGGCGTGCTGCGCGCGATGGACCCCAAGACCGGCAAGATCATGTGGGAATACAAGAACAAGGCCCCGCTGTGGGGCGGCGTTCTGAGCACCGCTGGCAACCTGGTCTTCACCGGCACGCCTGAAGGCTACCTCAAGGCCTTCGACGCCAAGACCGGCCAGGAACTGTGGAAGTTCCAGACCGGCTCGGGCGTGGTCGGCTCGCCCATCACCTGGGAACAGGATGGCGAACAGTATGTCGCCGTGATGTCGGGCTGGGGCGGCGCCGTGCCGCTGTGGGGTGGCGAGGTCGCCAAGACCTTCAAGGAAATCAGCCAGGGCGGTTCGCTCTGGGTGTTCAAACTGCCCAAGGACTGATTGAACATGCCGGGGAATGCGGGCACACTCGCATCCCCCGGCAACTTCTCCCGGAAAAGATGACATGATGGCACAGCCGCGAGAGACACATGGCAATGCAGGGGTCAACGGAGGCGAACGCCACCCGATCGACCGTATCCTGCCCGACCGCATCCTTATCGTCGATGACCATGCGCTGGTGCGCGACGGCATGCGCAGCCTGCTGGCCGACTGTTTCCCGGCCTGCGCCATTCTCGAGGCGGCAGACTATGCCGAAGCGCGCAGCGCTCTTACGGGCAATACCGATGTCGACCTGGTGCTGCTCGACCTCAACATTCCCGATGCGCGGCGCTTTTCGGCCCTGCATGGCCTGCGCGAGGAATATCCCGCCGTGCCGGTGGTGATGGTGTCCGGCTCGATGGAAGGGGGCGCGGTGCGCGAGGCGCTGGCGGCGGGCGCTGCCGGTTTCATCCCCAAATCGCTGAAACGCGCCGAGATCATCGAGGCGCTCAACCATGTGCTGGCGGGCGAGATCTATGTGCCCGACTTTGAGTACCCCGACGATGAGGCAAGCCGCGAGGACGCGCAGATCCGCGCCCGCATCGCCACTCTCACGCCTCAGCAAAAGGTTGTGCTGGGCATGTTGGTCAGCGGCCGGCTGAACAAGCAGATCGCCTATGAGCTGGGCGTCTCGATGACCACGGTCAAGGCCCATGTCTCGGCCATTCTGCAAAAGCTGCATGTGTTCAGCCGCACGCAGGCCGTCATCCAGGCCAACCGGATCGGCTTTACCGCCTGATCTGCCTGTACCGCGCAGGGCCCGCGCAAACAGCGCGGCCCCGCCCGGCCAGAACCTAAATTCCCAGGCCCTCTATGCCCAGCAAGGTGCGCAGCAGCGCCCGCAACTGAGCCGGCTTTACCGGCTTGGCCAGCACCGGCAATTCGGCCGCGCTCAGGATCGCCTTCACATCCTCGCTGCGATCGGCCGTAATCACGATACCGGGCACCCGCGTGCCCGCCATCTCGCGGATCGCCTCGACCGCGCCATCGCCGCGCTCGTCATTGTCGAGATGATAGTCGGCAATCACCAGATCGACCCCCGCGCGCGCCGCCGCCACCGCCCTTGGCTGGGCAGCGCTGGTCGCGGTGGTCACGGTATAGCCCCAGTTGCGCAGCAGGGCGGCCATCCCTTCCAGAATGGCCTCGTCATTGTCGATCACCAGCAGCTTGCGCGTGCCGCGCCCGCGTGCGGGGTTGCCGGCATCGGCGGTTTCGGGCGCGCGCTCGCGCGGGGCGCTGGCGGGCACCAGCACCGAGAAGGCCGCCCCCTGCCCGCGCTCGGACACCAGTTCGACCGCGTGGCCCAGCATGTCGGTCGCGCGCTTGACGATGGCCAGCCCCAGCCCCTTGCCGGGAATGCGCTGCGTGTGTTCAAGCCGGCGGAACTCCTCGAAAATGGCTTCCTGATCGGCGCGGGCGATGCCGGGCCCGGTGTCGAACACGGTAATGCGCACCATCTCGCCCTCGGGCGTGGCGCGGATGCCGACCGAGCCTTCGGCCGTATAGCGCACCGCATTCGACAGGAAATTCTGCAGGATGCGCCGCAGCAGCCGAAAATCCGAGCGCACCCACAGATGCGATTCGGGTATTTCCAGCGCCAGCCCCTCGCCGCGCGCCAGCGGGGCGAACTCGATGCGCAGCGCGGTCAGCATCTGCTCAAGGTCGATGGCGGCGCATTCGGGCGTGATGGCGCCGGCATCGAGCCGCGAGATCTCGAACAAGGCCTCGAGCAGATCCTCGACCGAATCGAGCGCCACGCCCGTCTGGCGCACCAGCGCACGGCTAGGCGTAGCCAGACGCCGCTCCGACAAGGCCGCCACAAACAGGCGCGCCGCATTCAGCGGTTGCAGCAGGTCGTGACTGGCCGCCGCAATAAAGCTGGTCTTCGAGCGGTTGGCATGTTCGGCAGCGGTCTTGGCGGCCATCAGTTGGGCCTCTACCGTGCGGCGCTCGGTAATCTCGGCTTCCAGCTCGATGGTGCGTTCGGCCACGCGCCGCTCAAGGCTCTCGGCCGCCTCGCGCAGGGCGTCGCGGTCGCGCACGCGGTCGGTAATATCGTTGAAGCTGAATGCCATGCCCCCCGGTTCAAGCGGGGTCGAG
>DATMUT010000349.1:0-2570 GCA_035563755.1 Novosphingobium sp. | reverse complement strand
TGCGCAAGACTCGCGGCACCACCGCGCTTCCCGCGCTCGAGCTGGAGAATGGCGAGACGCTGAAGGAGAGCATGGTGATCGTGCGCTACTTCGACGAGCGTTTCCCCGAGCCGCGCATTGCCCGCGCAGACCCGTATGAACACGCCGTCGAGCAGATGCTGTGCGCGACCGACGGGGCGTTTACCGGCGCTGGCTATCGCATGATCCTGAACCGCGACCCGGCGCAACGCGACGCGCTCAGGGCCGAGGTGGATGCGCAATATGCCCGGCTCGACGCCTTCCTGCGCGATTATGCGCCCGATGGCGACTATCTGTTCGACCGTTTCGGCTGGGCCGAGGTGGCCTTTGCGCCGATGTTCAAGCGCCTGTGGTTCCTCGAATATTACGAGGACTACACCGTCCCGCAGAACCTGACCCGCGTGCTGCGCTGGCGCGAGGCCTGTGTGAACCACCCGGCCGTTGCCGCCATTCACACCCACCGCGAGCTGATGACGCTGTACTACGACTACGCGCAAGGCGGCGGCAATGGCCGCATCCCGGCGGGCCGCGCCATCTCCAGCTTCACGCTTGCCCCGCCGTGGCAGGACCGGCCCATGCCCCCGCGCGACAAATGGGGGCATGCCGCCAGCGACGCCGAACTCGGCCTGCTCTGATCCCGCCTTTGACCTAATCCATTTTCCAAGAAGGACTGCCCCATGAAGAGCTATCCGCAGAACTACATCAACGGCCAGTGGGTCGACAGCATTGGCGGCACGGCGCACAGCGTTACCAACCCCGCCACCGAGGCCGCCGCCAGCACCATCACGCTGGGCACGGCTGCCGACGTTGACGCGGCCGTCGCCGCCGCGCGTGCTGCTTTCGAGACCTTCTCGCTCACCAGCAAGGAAGAGCGCGTGGCGCTGCTGGGCGCCATCATCGAGGCCTACAAGGCGCGTATCGGCGACATAGCCGAGGCGATCAGCGTCGAGATGGGCTGCCCGATCAGCACCTCCTCGACCGCGCAGGCCGGTTCGGGCCTTGGCCACCTGGCCAACGCGCTCAAGGCGCTGAGCGAGTATGAGTTCGAGGAAAAGGTGGGCGACAACAAGGTCGTGCGCGAGGCGATCGGCGTGGTGGGCCTCATCACCCCCTGGAACTGGCCGATGAACCAGATCGTCGCCAAGGTGGCGCCGGCGCTGGCCGCGGGCTGCACCATCGTGCTCAAGCCCTCGGAAGAAGCGCCGACCTCGGCCGCGATCTTTGCCGAGGTGCTGGAATCTGCTGGCGTTCCGGCCGGCGTGTTCAACCTGGTGCAGGGCGACGGGCCGGGCGTGGGTTCGGCCATTGCCGCCCATCCGGGCATCGACATGGTCTCGTTCACCGGTTCGACCCGCGCCGGCATCATGGTGGCCAAGGCCGCTGCCGACACGGTCAAGCGCGTGACGCAGGAACTGGGCGGCAAGTCGCCCAACATCATCCTGCCGGGCACCCCGCTCGACAAGGCGCTGCCCGGCGGTTGCGGCGGCGTGCTGCTGAACTCGGGGCAGAGCTGCGTGGCGCCCACGCGCATGCTGGTGCACACCAGCCAGCATGACGAGGCGGCCAAGCTGGCGGGCGAGATCTTTGGCGGCAAGAAGGTGGGCGATCCGCTGGCCGAGGGCGACCATATCGGCCCGGTGGTGAACAAGGCCCAGTTCGACAAGATCCAGGGCCTGATCCAGAAGGGTATCGACGAGGGCGCCACGCTGGTGACCGGCGGCCTTGGCCGTCCCGAAGGGCTGGAGCATGGCTATTACGTCAAGCCCACCGTTTTTGCCAATGTGACCAACGACATGGCCATCGCGCGCGAGGAAATCTTCGGGCCGGTGCTGGTTATCATGCCCTATAACGACCTCGACGAGGCGGTCGAGATCGCCAACGACACGCCCTATGGCCTTGGCGCCTACATTGCCGGCGACCCGTCGGTGGCCAAGACCATCGTGGGCAAGATCCGCGCCGGTTCGGTTTATGTGAACGCGGGCGGTCTGGCCATGGACATGCCCTTTGGCGGCTACAAGCAGTCGGGCAATGGCCGCGAATTCGGCAAGTACGGCCTTGAGGAATTCCTCGAGGTCAAGTCGGTGATCGGCGCGCTGCCGGCGTAAGCTGGCGGCCTGATCTATCGGCCTGAGATGGGGGCGGGGGGGCTTGTTCTCCCGCCCCTGTCCGTTTCAGCCTTCCAGCAGGTCGAGATAGGCCACCACATCATTGTCGGTGGCGATGAACAGGCCCTCCTGCACCTCCTCGGGCTGGGCGGCGGCAAGGGCCATGGCCTGCGAGAGCGGGCCATAGAACAGGGTGGAGGCCGCGCCCCCATCCGGCCCCGTGTCGAGGTGATAAAGCCGGACGGTGGCGGAATCATGTGTGGTACGCATGGCAGCGGGCATGGCCGCAGGGGCGCATGCTGGCAATAGGGCGCGCCGGCAAAACGGCTGCCTTGCCCATTGATGAGCCAAATTCATCGGACCATTCAGCAGGCGGCATCTAATATTATGCTGCGCCGCAACCTATCTGTGTGTGGCGCGGGGGCTGGATGGCATCCCCCCCCCCCC
>DATMUT010000348.1:0-3538 GCA_035563755.1 Novosphingobium sp. | reverse complement strand
ACGCTGACCAAGCTGGCCGCCATTGCCGAGGCGGCAGGCTCCTCGCTGTCGCGCGCGGTCAAGGCCGACGTTTATATCGGCGACCCCAGCGACTATGCCGGCATGGATGCTGTGTGGAAGCGCTGGTTCCCCGACAATCCGCCCGCGCGCTGCGTCATCCCCTATATGGGCCTTGGCACGAAAGGCAGCCGCATCGAGATCGCCTTTACCCTGCTGGCCAACGATTCCAAACTGACCATCGAGCGGGTGGAAACCAGCGACGCCCCCGAACCCTGGAGCCACGAGCCGCAGGCGATGAAGGCGGGCAATTTCCTGTTCCTGTCGCAGCAGATGGCTTGCGATTCGCGCGGGGTGCTGGCCGATGGCATGCTGCGCCACCCCAACTTCCCCTGGTATGGCCTGCCGGGCGCAAACCAGATGCGCTACATGCTGAAAAACGTGGCGGCCATTTGCGAGGCGGGCGGCACCAGCCTGTCGAATGTGGTGCGCCGCGCCTGCTTCCACGACGAAGGCACCCATTTTGCCGACAGCATCGAGGAATGGGCGCGCCATTTCCCGGGGGTGAAGCCCGCCTCGACGACGATGAAGATTGGCGGGCCGCTGGTGGTGCCGGGCGCCAACGCGCTGCTTGATCTGACCGCCTACGTGCCCGACCCGGCATGAGCGGCGCGCCCGCCTCTGTGTCTGGCGCTGACACGCTGATCCGCAACGCCATGGTGGTGACCATGGATGCGGATCGGCGCGTGTTCACCGATGGCTGGCTGGCCATGCGGGGCGGCGTGATCGCGGGGGTGGGGGCAATGGCCACCTGCCCCCCCATCGCCGGCCCGGATGCCCCGCGCGCGGTTGTCGACGCGCGGGGGGGCATGGTCATGCCGGGTATGGTCAATGCGCATAACCACCTGATCCAGATTGCCTTTCGCGGCTATAATGACGACCGCTGGCCGGTGCTCGACATTCCCGGCGCGGTGCGGGCGCTGATGCGGCAATTGTTCGCGCTGGCCGGGCGGCTCGATGGCGAGCGGGCGCGGGCGATCGTGCGCCTCCATGCGCTCGACCTGCTGAAGAACGGCTATACCGCAACGCACGACGAGCATTTCACCAATGTGCTGGCCGACTGTGCCGATGGCGCCTTTGCCGGCCTTGCGGAATCGGGGATGCGCGGGTTCCTGACCCGCTGCATCTGTGACGCGGGCGTGCCCGAGGAAGGCCGCGAGACGGTTGAGGCGGGCCTTGCGCAGGTCGAGCGGCTGCACGCCACCTTCGCCTCTGACCGGCTGCGCGTTGCGGCCGGTTTCCTGAATTTCAACTTCCGCGCGCGGCCCGAAACCATGGGCGAAATACGCCGCGGCGCTCTGGCGCTGGGCGTGCCCTTTGGCGTGGACATGACCGACAATGCGCGCGGCGCCACCTTGCGTGCGCGCGGTTACGAAGGCGGGCAGGTCGAATATTACCGCGACCAGGGCCTGCTTGACGATGGCCCCATCTATGCCGGCAAGGCGGTGCATGTGTTGCCGCACGAGTGGGCGATACTGGCGCAGCGCGATTGCCGGCTGGGGCTGGTGCCGGTGCTGCGCTTTTTCGATGGCGTGGGGGTGCCGGCGCATCACATGCTGGCCGCCGGCCTGCTGCCGGGCATTGGCACCGATGCGCCGCTGGTGTCCGACAGCCAGAACCCCTTCGAGATCATGCGCCAACTCATCCTGGCGCAGAACCTGTGGCTCAAGCGCAGCGGCGAGGACAAGCCCGCGCCCGACCTGTGGCTGAACGCCGAGCGGGTGCTGGAGATGGCCACGCTGGGCGGGGCAAGGGCGCTGCTGATGGAGCAGGAGACCGGCGCGCTGGTGCCCGGCATGGCTGCCGATGTGGTGGTGATCGACACGGCGCGCGCGACGCTTGCGCCCTCGCACGGGCGGCGGCGGGCGGTGGGCGCGCTGGTGTGGGGCGGGCAGGGGGCCGATGTGCGCCACGTCTTCGTGGCCGGCACGCAGTTGATCGCCAATGGCCGCTCGACCCGCTGGGACGAGGAGGCCATCGTGACCGAGGCTGAGGCGGCGCTGGCCGCTATCGCCCGCGAAACCGAACTGGATACGATGCTGCCCCCGCGCATGGCCGGGCACAGCTACAGGGAGTGGCGGTATGAATAGAGGTTGGCTTGCATGGATGGCGGGCGTGCTGGCGCTGGCCGGGGCAGGCGCCGGAGCGCCGGCGCTGCGCGCGCAGGTGCCCGATGCGGTGGTGGCCATTACCGACCCGGTGGTGCTGCCGGCCGGCGCGAAAGGGCGCCGCCTGCTGGTGCGGGTCAGCGCGCCGGCGCATATTCGCGGCCGGGCGCCGGTCATCCTGTTCAGCCACGGCGCGGCGCTCAACCGCGACCGCTATGCCCCGCTGGTCGAGGCTTGGGCCAGGGCTGGCTATGTCGTGCTGGCGCCCGACCACGAGGATGGGGTGATCGACGGCTTCCCGCCGCCACCGCCATCGGCGCAGTTGTGGCGCACCCGTATCGGGGATCTGCGCCGTCTGGCCCATGCGCTGCCTGCGGTCGAGGCGCAGGTGCCGGCGCTGCGGGGCCATCTCGATGCGCGCAAGCTGCTGGTGGCCGGGCACAGTTTTGGCGGGCACACCGCTTCGGCCCTTGTTGGCGCGCGGGTGCGCGATGCCGATACGGGCAAGGGCATCGACCTGGCCGAACCGCTTATCCGCGGGGCGGTGCTGCTCTCGCCGCCGGGCGCGGGCAAGCCGGAAGACCTTGTGCCATCCTTTGGCAAGCGGGGCGGGTTCCTCGATGTCGACTGGGCGCATTTGCGCGGGCCGGTGCTGGTCATCGTGGGCAGCGAGGATGACAGCGCCGCCCTGACGGTGCGCGGGCCGGCCTGGCATGCCGACATCTATCGCAAGAGCGCGGCGAAGGGCATGTGCCTGCTGACCCTGACGGGCGGGCGGCATTATCTGGGCGGCATCGTCGACCCGCGCCGCACCGGCATGGAGGATGCCGATCCGGCCCGCCTGGCGCTGGTGCGCCGGGCCAGCCTGGCCCTGTTTGCCGATGCGCTGGCGGGCCGCGCGCCTGCTGCCGTACAGTTCCAGCCTTTGGGCACACCGGGAGACGTCGAATGCCGATGAAAGTCGCGGTCATTACCGGCAGCACGCAGGGCATCGGCCACGCCCTTGCGCTGGCGCTGCGCGAGTTGGGCTATGGCGTGGTGATCTCTTGCGCCGATGGCGCCGAGGCGGCCTGTGTGGCAGCCGAAATGGGCGGCGTGCGCAATGGCGTGGTGGGCATTGGCTGCGATGTGACCCGCGCCGACGAGGTGCAGGCCCTGTGGGAGGGGGCCTGCGAGTTCTTTGGCCAGATCGACGTGTGGGTGAACAATGCCGGCCTCGCGCTGACCGGGCAGCCGCTGGCGCTGCAGGACGAGGGCGACATGCGTCGGATGCTCGACGTGAACGTGATGGGCACCTTGCTGGGCACGCGCACCGCATTGGCGGGCATGAGCGCGCGGGGCGGGGGGGCGATCTACAACATGCTGGGGGCGGG
>DATMUT010000347.1:0-10857 GCA_035563755.1 Novosphingobium sp. | reverse complement strand
GCGCATTGCGCAGGTTCTGCACCGGCGTCGCGCCTGCCGAGGGGCGATAGCAGGTGTTGATCGGCGTGCCCGAGGCGACGGCTGCTGCTGCCTGCAGCTGCAGCGGGCAGTTCAGCCCATCAATGTTCACCGTCGACTTGGTATAGGTCAGCGCAAAGTTGATCGTCAGCGGGTCGATCGGGCGGGCCGTCGCCTCGATCTCGACGCCCTTGGCCTGCGAGGTGCCGGCATTGGTCGAGACGAACTGGATGACGCCGGTGCTGGGGTCGGACCGGTTGGCCTGCACCTGCAGGTTGGAATAGTCGGCCAGGAACAGCGCTGCGGCAATGCTGTAGCGATGATCGGCGGTGCTGCCCTTGAAGCCCAGTTCATAGGCGTTCACATATTCGGGCTGCAGCACCGTCTGATTGGCGAAATTGGCGCTGATTTCCATGTCATAGCCGCGGCCCTTGTAGCCACGGGTATAGCTGGCATAAACCTGCGCGCGGCGGCTGAACTCATATTGCAGGCCCACCTTGCCGGTCAGCGCCGTATCGCTGGCCGAAACGGTGCCGCTGGTCGAGGCATTGGCCGGGAACACGGTGTCGCCCGCAACGATGGGCGCGGTGCGCACGCCCACGTTGGTGCCAGTCTCGTGCGTCACGCGCAGGCCGCCAATCGCGTGCAGGCCGGCAATCAGGTTGTAGTCCAGCTGCGCGAAGGCGGCATAGCTCTTCTGCCGCAAGTCGGTCACGCTCGAGGCCGACTGCCACACGACGTTGGCCGTGGGGCAGGCCTGATACAACGTGCCGCCGGTGCACTGCGCGCGGCGACGGTCGAACGGGCGGTTCACCTCGCTGCCCATGTAGAAGAAGCCCGCCACGTAGTTCAGGCGGCCCTTGTCGCGGTTGGCGATGCGCAGTTCCTGGCTGAAGGCCGACAGGTCGACGATGCCGTGGTTCTGGTTCCAGTAGGTATAGGTCGCGCCCGAACCCAGATAGAGCGGCGAGGCGGCGTTGATACGGTCGATCGGCTGATTCACCGCCAGATTGTACTTCTGGTAAGCGGTGATCGAGGTGATCGTCACCTTGTCGAGATCGAGCGTGCCGGTCATCGAGTAGGTCTGCGCGCTCGAATTGGCGTAGGTGTTGGTGTCCTCGCTGATCGAGCGGTTGGTGCGGCTGGGCGTGACAGCGCCCATCACCTGCAGCAGCGCGGGGGTTTGCGCGGCAATCAGCGTCGAGGCGCAGCAATCGGAGTCGGTCTTGCGGTATTCGCCGCTGAACAGCAGGTTGAAGTTGCTGGTCACATCCCAGTCGACCTTGCCGCGCACGCCCCAGCTCTTCGAGCCGTTGACCCACTGGTTGGTGGCGACATTGCGGGTGATGCCGCGCACGTCGTTATAGAAGCCCGACAGGCGCGCGCGCACATTCTCGGTGATGGGGCCGGAGACCGAACCCTTCAGGCGGTATTCGCCATATTGGGCGATGGTTGCCTCGGCGTTGGCGGTCAGCACCTTGCTGGGGCGGGCGGTGGTCACGCTCACCACGCCGGCGCTGGCGTTCTTGCCGAACAGCGTGCCCTGAGGCCCGCGCAGCACCTCGACCCGCTCGACATCGACCAGGTCCGAGAAGCCCTGCGCCTGACGCGCGGCGACCACGCCGTCGACCACCGTCGAGACCGAGGATTCAACGCCCTGGCCGAACAGCGCCGTGCCGATGCCGCGGATGCGGAAGGTGGTGTTGGTGGGGTTGGCGCCCTGCTGGAAGGTGAGCGAAGGAACGGCGGCCACGAGCGAGTTGGTATCGTTGATCTGGCGCTTGGCCAGCATGTCGGCGCCCACGGCCGACACGGCCAGCGGCACGTCCTGCAGGCGCTCGGCGCGCTTCTGGGCGGTCACGACGATGTCGCCGGGCGCGATATCGCTGGCGGCGGGCGCTGCGGGTGCGGCTTCCTGCGCAAAGGCGGGCACGGCCAGCAACAGCGAGGCCCCCAAAGCGACGAGCGACGCGTTAGGGCTGCGCAAAGACACGCGAAGAGACAGCATTTGATCCTCCCCCTGGGATATTGATGCCAGCGCATGGCCGGCCGAAAACCTGTGTCGAATGGTATGCGCATGCCGGATTTGAGGCGGCCATGCGCTCGACTTATTTACCGCTAAACATTTATGACAACGCTAGTCAATCGCTGAACCAGCCCTCACCCGCATTACGCAAAGTGACTGCGACAAAGTTGTCACACCCACATATGGCCAAATATCGCGGTTTATACGCATTTTTTATACAAAATTGCGTAATCTTCCAATCCCGCCGCAGGGGTAAACAGCGACAGGCCAACGGTTGACAGCGCACCTCGCCCACGCTTATTTTACCGCTAAATTAAACGACCGCCCGCCACAGCAACAGCCCACTCCCCGCCCCGACACCCCTTTGCAGCCAAGCTCCACGAAAAGCCGGGACAGGAACGCACCACAATGCTTGTGCGCCCCGCAACCGCAGTGCCAAACAGTATGCCCCGCCGGCCGCAAGCCATCGCAGGCACCTCGCCAGCGCCCGGCACCAAAGTCGAAATTCAAGGATAGCCCAGCATGGCCCGCGGCCCGCGCAAGACCAGTCAGAAAGTCACCATCGAGACCGTGGCCGCCGCTGCGGGTGTCTCCTCGATGACGGTGTCGAATGTGCTGAACGGCAGCAAACCCGTGCGCGAGGCCACCCGCGAGGCGGTGATGCGCGCCGTGCGCGAGCTGAACTATACCCCCAACCTGGCCGCCAAATCGCTGGCCAGCGCCGAGGCGATCCGCATCGGCCTGATCATCAGCCGGGCCGACCATTCCTTCCACGCCTCGTTCCTGCTGGGCACGGTCGAGGCGACCAGCCGCCTGGGCGCGCAACTCATGCTGCGCCGCCTGGCCGACGCCCAGCCCGCCACCATCATTGCCGAAATCGAGACGCTGGCCGCCAGCGGCGCCAATGCCGTGGTGCTGCCGGGCCTGTATGCCGGTGTGCTGGCATCGGCCGGCGCGCTGGGCAGGCTGCCCGTGCCGGTGGTGGCCGCCTCGCCCGGGCAAACGCTCGAGGGCATTCCCAACGTGCGCATCGACGACACGCTGGCTGCGCGCGAGATGACGCAGCACCTCATCGCCCTTGGCCATCGCCGCATTGGCTTTGTGCGCGCCATGCCCGACCATCTGGTGCATCACACGCGCCACGCCGGCTATCGCGCCGCGCTCGAAGACGCCGGCATCGCCTATGACCCCGCGCTGGTGGTGGTGGCGCATATGTCGTTTCAAGGCGGCATGGTGGTGGCCGGCGATCTGCTCGACGCCCAGGATCGCCCCACCGCCATCTTTGCCAGCAACGACGACATTGCCGCGGCCATCGTCGCCATGGCGCACAAACGCGGCATTCGCGTGCCCGCGCAGCTCTCGGTCGCAGGGTTCGACAACAGCCCGCTGGCCCAGCGCATGTGGCCCAGCCTGACCACCATCGACCAGCCCGTTGCCGCCATTGCCGACAAGGCCACGCAGATTGCCGTGCACATCGCCCGCCACCCCGAGACGGCCGCCGATCATGCCATCTGTTTCCTGCCGCACCGGCTGATCCTGCGCGAATCCGCGCAGGAGCCACCAACGCCCCTCTGACCCCTATCTGATGATGGAATGACATATATGGCCCAGATTTCGCGCATCCGCCGCCTTGCGCTTGCAGGTGCGGCCCTGATTGCCGCCAGCGGTTTTGGCACGAGCGTCCCGACGATGGCCAAGACGCCGGCCCCGGCTCCGGCTTCTGCCGAAGCGCACCCGCGCAACGTCATCTTCATCATCCTCGACGACCTGCGCTTTGATGGCATGGGCTTTTTGCAGCCGGGCCTGCGCACGCCCAACATCGATGCGCTGGCGCGCGGGGGCACCTATTTCCCCAATGTCGTGACCACATCGTCGCTGTGCAGCCCCAGCCGCGCCACGATCCTGACCGGCATGACCGCACGCAACCACGGCGTGGTCGACAACAACAACTCCAGCGAGGAAGGCCTCACCTTCTTCCCCGCCTATCTGCAAAAGGCCGGCTATCAGACCGCCTTTATCGGCAAATGGCACATGGGGTCGGACACCGATGCCCCGCGCCCCGGTTTCGACAAATGGGTGAGCTTTCGCGGCCAGGGCGATTATTACCCCACCACCAACCTGTCGCCCGCCGACATTGCCGCCGGCAAGGTTCACATGCTGAATGTGGATGGCAAGGAAGTGCCGCAAAAGGGCTACATCACCGACGAGCTGACCGACTATGCCATGAACTGGCTGACCAAAGAGCGCGACCCCAAAAAGCCCTTCTTCCTGTATCTGAGCCACAAGGCAGTGCATTCCGACCCGCTGCCTGCGCCCAAATACGCGCACCAGTACGATGCCACCACCTTTGCCGTTCCCGCCAGCGCCGCCAACACGCCCGAGAACTACAAGGGCAAGCCGATGTGGGTGTATAACCAGCGCAACAGCTGGCATGGCATCGACTTCTTCTACAACTCCGACATGAAGATGACGGAATACCTGCGCTACTATTACGCCACCCTGTCCTCGGTGGATGACAGCGTGGGGCGGGTGATGGCCTGGCTCAAAAAGAACCATCTGGAGAAGGACACGCTGGTGGTCTTTACCAGCGACAATGGCTTCGAGGTGGGCGACCACGGGCTGATCGACAAGCGCAACGCCTATGAGGCATCGGTGCGCGTGCCTTTCGTGGTGTACGAGCCGGGCACCGTGCCGGCCGGCACGGTCAATACCGGGCGCATCCGCAACCTCGACTTTGCCCCCACGTTGCTGGACGCGGCGGGCGTAAAAGCCATGCCGCGCCAGTTCGAGGGGCAAAGCGCATGGGGCCTGATCGACGGGCAGACCAAGACGGCCGACTGGCATCCGGGCGATTTCGTCTATGAATATTACTGGGAATGGACCTTCCCGATGACGCCGGGCACCTTTGCCATCACGCGCGGCAACCTGAAGTACATCCAGTACTATGGCGTGTACGACACCGAGGAGCTTTACGATCTGGCGGCCGACCCGAACGAGATGCACAACCTGATCGACGAGCCGGCGCATCTGGCCGACAAGATGACCTTGCGCAAGGCGCTGTTCGAGCAGTTGGCCAACAATCAGGGCAAGCACCAGATCCCCTTCACCCAGCGCCTGTCGAGCGGAACCGTGCGGCGCATGCGCGGCGGCACGGGCGCGGCCCCCTTCCCCGACAACTGGCTGGTCGAGCCAAACCGCCTCGATCGACTCGACGACATCCTGCCCGACAGCATCGCCAAGCAGCGCGCCCACGAGGCGGGCAAGCCCTATCGCTATGACCCGGTGATGGGCCACGAGCCGGCCTTGCCGGCGCCGACATCGGCCCCGGCCGGCAAGTAGGAGAGGAAATCTCGCGCGGGCAATGCCTTACCGGAAGGTATTGCCCGCGAATGTGTAGCAACACACCAATCCGGTAATAGTTTGTTTTCATTTGAGCCGTTAAATCCCCAAACGGTCCTGCCGACCGCGAATCTGGGGCCTGCAAATCTCGTGACTCTTCGCCAACTCGCGCAAATGATCGAGCCATTGGCGCCCTCTGATTCGGGCGCTGTGGCCTACGCTCGCTTTGCACAGGCCCGCTCTTGCCCGGTCCTGGCGGTTGTCGACCCCAGCGGGCGCCCGGTTGGCCTGATCGAGCGCAACGATTTCCTCACCCGCCTTGCCAGCCAGTACGGCCGCGCCGTTTATGGCCCGCGCCCGGTGGTGCAGATGATGACCATCGACCCCATCATCGTCGAGGCCGACATGCGCTCGGGCGATTTTGCCGAACAGGCCCTCAAAGATGCCCCCGACGCCCTGCTCAAGGGCTTTATCATCACCGAACGCGGGCGGTATCTTGGCGTGGGCGCGGTCATTGACCTGCTGCGCGCGGCCATCGTCGAGCGCGCCAATATCACCCGCGACCTGAGCGAACTGACCGCGACGCTGCGCGATTCCAACGCCGAACTGGACCGCCAGCGGCGCCTGGCCGAGACCGTCATCGAGCATATCCCCGCCCTCATCACCGTGCGCAGCGAAAGCACGGGGCGCCGGCTGATGATCAACAGCGCGGGGCTTTCGATGCTCGACGCGAAAATCGACAACGCCAGCAGGGCGGCCGGCATCGACCTTGTCCTGTCGGCCGAGGGCGGGCGGCGCATCAACCAGCTCGAGACATTCGCGGCGCAGGCCCAACCCCTGCGCCCGCATGATTTCGTGATGGAGCATGGCGGCGATGAACTGCACGGCGACAGGCGCAAGGGCCAGAAGACCCTGCGCGTGACCCGTGTGCCGATGGCGCTGGCCGATGGCGAGCGGCTCTCGGTGACGCTGGCCGAGGATGTGACCGAGATGCGCCTGGCCGCCTCGCGCATCGAGCAGCTGGCCCATTTCGACACTCTGACCGGGCTTGCCAACCGGGCGCATCTCAACGCCCGCATCGAAGCCATGCTGAGCGCCGCGCGCGAGCCCAATGCCGCGCATGAATATGAAGTCGCGCTGCTGGCAATCGATCTCGACCGCTTCAAATGGGTGAACGATACGCTGGGCCATGACGCGGGCGATCTGGTGCTGCGCGAGGTGGCGCGGCGCCTGACCGCCGAATTGCGCGCGCAGGACATGCCAGCGCGGCTGGGCGGCGACGAATTTGCCGTGGCGATTGCCGGGGCAAAGGCCGCCGCCATTGCCGAAACCATCGCCTCGCGCCTGGTCGAGCAACTGGGCCTGCCCTATGTGCTGGGCGAGAAAATGATCTATCTGGGGGCCAGCATCGGCATCGCCACCTTCCCGGCCGATGCCTGCGATCTGGTCGAGCTGATGAAATGCGCCGATCTGGCCCTGTACAAGGCCAAGGCCGATGGCAAAAACACCTGGCGCCGCTTCAGCGCTTCGCTGCGGGCCGGGCTTGACCGGCGCAGCCTGCTCGAAAGCGAGCTGCGCCTGGCCATGCAGCGCGGCCAGTTCCTGGTGCACCTGCAGCCCATCTTCCACTTCGGCTGCAATGCCGTCTCGGGTTTCGAGGCGTTGATGCGCTGGCACCACCCCGAATTCGGCAGCATCCCGCCCGCCACCTTCATCCCCATGGCCGAGGAAATCGGCCTGATCGACAAGATGGGCTGCTGGGTGCTGCACGAGGCGTGCCGCATCGCGGCAACGCTACCCGAGCACCTGACGATGGCGGTCAATATTTCCGCCGTGCAGTTCCGCCTGCCCTCTCTGGCCAGCGATGTGGCCAGGGTGCTCGAACGCTGGGGCCTGCCGCCCGAAAGGCTCGAACTCGAAATCACCGAGAGCGTGCTGATTGGCGATGAGGCGCAGGCCTTGCGGGCGATGAAAGAACTGCAGGCGCTGGGCGTTCGCATCGCGCTCGACGATTTCGGCACCGGCTACGCCTCATTCTCCTATCTGCAGAAATTCCCCTTCGACCGGATCAAGATCGACCGGCTGTTCACGCAAGGGATTCTCGACAACCGCTCCTCGATGGCCATCGTCTCGGCACTGGCCATCCTGGCCGAGAAGATGGACATGCGCATTACCGCCGAGGGGGTGGAGACGCAGGCGCAGCTCGATGCGGTGCGCCGTCTGGGCTGCACCGAGGCGCAAGGCTACCTGATCGGCAGGCCCGGCGATGATGTGTGGGCGCATCTGCCGCAAGACCTGGTCTGAACGGCAGAGGCGCCCGGTTTATCACACAGGCCGGACCCTGAGCGCGGTATCGGTCGAACTGAGCGGCTCGCAGCCCGTGGCCGTCACCCGCATCATGTCCTCGACGTGGATCGTGCCCCAGCCGAACTCGTGGTAGGGCATGTCGAGGGTGAAGACCATGTTCTCCTCGAACACCGGCGGATAGGCGCCCGGCTCCTGCGCGCCCACCGAGACGGGGTGGTCGGTATGCTCAAGGCCCACCGAATGGGGCGCCGCGATAACGAAGCCCGGAAAGCCGCCCTCCTCGACCGCCTTGAGCGTCAGGCGGGTGATCTCGTCAAAGCTGCGGCCCGGGCGGATCTCGCTATAGGACACCCCCAGCGCAGCAGTCACGGCGCGGGTGCGGCGCATGATTTCCTCGTCCGGCTCGCCAAAATAGACCGAGCGGCCCACATCGCCGCGATACTGCTTCCACGAGGCGACGGCATCCAGCTTGATCAGCTCGTTCGGCTCGATCACGCCGGTGGCCAGGCCGCGGATATTGGCGATGATCCACTCGCTGCGGCAGCCCAGCTTCGCGCATTCCACCGCGTGAATGGTGGCGATCTCGTCGAGCGGCATGCCCACATGCATCTGCGCGATGGTGGCGTCGAGCGCCTTCTCGCCGCGCTGCGCCGCCTCGCGCAGCAGCTCGATTTCCGCCGGGCTTTTCACCATGCGGATTTCCTTGAACACGTTGAGCGCATCCACGCCCGACAGCTCTTCCATGCCCAGCTCGCCCAGCCAACCCAGCAAGCGCGGGTCATCAAAGCCCAGCCGGCCAGCGCTCAGCCCCGCAGCGGCAATGGCACCCGCCAGCGCCTTGGTCGCGGTCTGCTGCACGCCGCGCGCATGCATGGCATAGCGCTCGAGCAATTGCGCGTCGCGCCCTTCCATGGGCACCCCCTCGCGCAGCGGGTAAGGCATCAGGCGCGGCGCCAGATGGGCGGGCGGCCGCTCGGGGTCCACCCCCGGCTCGACCAGCATCTCGGTCGAGAACTCATAGTCGCGCGCGGGCAGGTCGTCGGGCTTGAGCCAGGTGGCATAGGTGGCCACATTGGGCATCCAGGTGGGAATATGTTCGAGGTGATAGACGCCCGTGGCCGGAATGATGAGCGCTGCCGGCTTGGCCCGGTCGCGCGGCAGGAAGGCATAGAGCGTGTAATTGCGCGACATGAGGAACATCGGCCCCCAATAGTCGGACAGGTAATAGATGTTCTCGGGAAAGGCGGCGACGATGCCGTCGAGCCCGTGGCGGTCCATGACCTGTTCGGCCCGGTCGCGGTTGAGTAGCATGAAAACCTCTGCTTAAGGCGCCGGTAAAGGCCGCGCGGGGCGCCATGCGCCGCATCGCCACGCGCGGGAAACGGGGTTCAGCTCGGGCGCTTGCTGTTGCTCAGCTGCATGCGTGGGGCGCTGTCTTCCAGCATGGCCGAGACCGCCTGCGCCGTCTCGCGCAGGTCGGGCAGCAGCGTGCGCACCGCCGCGCGCATGTCGATGGCCGAGGCGAAGAATACCATCGTCATCGCCCCGCAAATGGCATCGCCCCGCATGATCGGCACCGCGATCGAGGAGGTCTTGCCCGGATTATGCGTGAAGCGATTATAGCCCCGCGCGGCATAGCCATTGGCCCGCACCGTTTGCAGCAAGCCACCCTCGCGGGCCAGTTGCAGCATGTGCAGCGTTTCGGCATCGCCAAAGCGGGCGATCTGCGCCAGCATCGCCTCGGCCTCGTCGTGCGGGCAGAAGGCCAGATGCACCAGCCCCGCGGCCGAGGCCAGGATGGGGATCGCATAGCCTGGATTGTAGTGGTTGAAGGTGAGCGAGGTTTGCGCGTGAGTCGAGGCAGCCAGCACCATCGAGCTGCCCACCCGCGTGGTGACCGACACCGGCCAACCATGCCGGCGCGTGAGGCTGGCGATCTGCGGCGCGCTGGCCTCGACCATCTGGCTTTGCCCGTCAAACCCGTGTGAGAGCGTGCGGACCAGGGCGGTCGGGCGATAGCGCTTGCGATCAGGCTCGCGCTCGATCAGCCCTTCGTGCAGCAGGGTCTGAATGATGCGGCAGGCGGTGGGATAGGGCACGTAGGCGTCCTGCGCGACCTGCGAAATGCTGAGCGAGCCGCCGCGATTGATCGCCTGGAGCACCGCGACCGCGCGGCTGATCGCGCGGATCGGAATGCCGCGGTCGCCGTCCCGGTCGCTGTCATCATCGGCCCCGGATGGCCCGTTGCGGGCCGATCCTGTGGCACAAAGCTCGAGGGGTATTGCTTGTGTTGCCATGTCGGATCACCTTTCCGACAAGCAAGGTAACTGAGCTACGAATATGTTGCAACATTAGTACAAATAAAATTCCATGAATGCAATATAGTTATTTTAGCATAACAGCATCGCATGCCAAATATTCTTTCCGCATGTCACGCCGCGCGCCCATAAGTACGCGCGACGATTTCGTCAAATGCCGGATCGACTGCGCGGCGACGCCACATGCCCCGCAGCGCCAGCCCATACAGCCCCATGCCGATCAGGATGACCGGCACGCCCACCGTGGTGAGCGAGGCGCCCACCATGCCCGGCGAGCCGTAAAGCTGCTCGGTTGCCTTGGCCACGGCCAGCGGCCCCACCGTCTGCCCCAGCAAGGTGTTCGACAGGCCCATGAGCGAGATGCCAAAGCCGCGCATGTTGCCCGGCATCATCTCGGTCAGCGTCGAGATCATGGTCGTGCCCAGCATGGGCATCACGAAAACCGAGAGCACCACCATGGCGATGCCCACCTCGAAGCTGGGGGCCAGCACCTCGAGCGTGCTGGGCAGAATGCAGACACACAGAATCATCAGCAGCAGGAACTTGCGCTCTGGCCGGCCCGAGCGCGACACGCGGTCGTTGAGGAAACCGCCCAGCAAGGCCCCGGCAGCGCCCGCCACCAGCGCGCCCGCGCCCAGCCAGTTGCCCACCTCGACAGCGCTGCGGTTAAAGCTGCGAATAAGGAACGTCGCCCCCCAATTGCCCAGCGCATAGGTGTGAATGGTGGCCACGGCAAAACCGGCGTAAACAGGCAGGAACACCGCCCAGTTGCGCCGCAGATAGGCCAGCGCCTCGGCCACGCGCGCGCCTTGCGCCGATTCTCCGGCCAGGCCATCGCGCCGGCGCGGC
>DATMUT010000346.1:0-14155 GCA_035563755.1 Novosphingobium sp. | reverse complement strand
CTGGGCCTGACTTCGGCAGCCGCTGCCATTCCCGGCTTTACCGGCAGCAATTTTGTCACCTGCGCGCAGTGCTACACCAATTACTCGAACTACACCGTGCAGTCCTTCACCGATCCGGCCGCCTATACCGGGCGGACGGGCGCGGGCACGCATCCGGCCATGACCTTCCCGACCAACAACCGCATCCGCGCCTGGGATGTGGCCGGCACCATCGACCTGCGCCTGTCCGACACGATGTCGCTGAAATCGATCACCGGCTATCAGTTCACCGACGGCACTTACACCACCGACAATGACGGCACCCCCTTCGGCATCAGCACCGGCACCTTCGGCATGAAGTACCGCCAGTTCACCGAGGAGCTGCTGTTGAACGGCGGGATCGGCCACTGGCTCGATTACACGCTGGGCGGCTATTACTTTGACGGCAAGGGCTATCTGACCGGCACCAACATCGTCTATCCGGGGCTGGCGCAAGAAACGGTCAACACCGTCAACGACTATATCCCGACGATCAGCAAGTCGGTCTTCGCCCAGACGATCATCCATGCCACCAGCAAGCTCGATGCCACTTTCGGCATCCGCTACACCGATGACACGAAGAGCTATTCCTTCCACCGCGGCAATATCTACGTGCCCGGCCAGCCCACCTATACCAGCGCGGCCGCCATCGACGGGCTGACCTCGACCTACAAGGGCGACCATGTCGATTACCGGGCCAACCTGTCCTATCGCTTCACGCCCGACCTTATGGCCTATGCGCAATTCTCGACCGGCTATCGCGGCGGCGGTGTCAACCCGCGTCCTTTCGTCATCCAGCAGGCGGTGCCCTTTGGCCCCGAAACGCTCAGCGCCTATGAGATCGGCGCCAAGACCAGCTGGTTCGACCGGCGGCTGACGGCCAATGTCTCGGCCTTCATCAACGACTATCAGAACATGATCCTGACCAACAGCGCGCCAACGGTCGTCAATGGCGTCGTGCTGAGCGCTGCCAACGCCACGCCGATCAACGCGGGCAACGGGCAATTCAAGGGGGTAGAGCTGGAGCTGAGCACCCGGCCCATCGACGGGCTGAGCATCGACTTCAACGCCTCCTACCTCGATTTCCACCTGACCTCGGTAGGAGCCACAGGAGCAGTGATTGCCGGCATTACGCTGGCCAGCCAGGCGCCCTATGCCTCGAAATGGAAATGGGCCGGCGGGGTGCAATATGCCGTGCCCGTGGGCAAGGCCGGCACGATTACGCCGCGCTTCGACATTGCCTACCAGTCGTCCTTCTACACCAACATCAGCAACAGTGATGCCGTGCTGACGCCTGCCTATACGGTGGCCAACGCCCGGCTGAGCTGGAAATCGCGCGACAAGTCGTGGGAGGCCTCGCTGGGCGTCACCAACCTGTTCAACCGTTTCTACTACTTCAACAAATTCTATGGCCCCGCGATCGGCGCCATGACCGGTCAGCCTGCTGCACCGCGCGAATGGTCGCTCGGTTTGCGGCGCAGCTTCTGACCGGGCCGATACCCGGACCCGGTGCCGGCGCGTGACCCCCCTCTTCGTTGCGCGCCGGCACTGCTTTCCCTTTCTGGCAGGAGCCTGCCCCCATGCGTCTTACGATATGCGCCCTGCTGTGCGGGGCCGCCACCTGCGGGCTGGCCACCCCTGCCCTGCCGCAAGCACCAGTCGAGGCCTCGCGCTTCGTGCCCTCCACGGTCCTGCCGCGCCCTGTGGCACACGCCGCCGCGCGCATCGGCCAGACGGTCGAGACTTCGGCCCCGGCGCAATATCCCGCGCCGCTGGTGGCGCCCAAAGGCGCGCCCAACATCCTGCTCGTCATGACCGATGATGTCGGCTTTGGCGCCTCATCGACCTTTGGCGGGCCGGTCGCCACGGCCACCTTCGACGCGCTGGCCGCACGCGGCGAGCGCTACAACCGCTTCAACACCACCGCCCTGTGCGCCCCCACGCGCGCATCGCTGCTGACCGGGCGCAACCCGCACAGCGTGGGCTTTGGCACCATCAGCGAGATGGGCACCGGCTATCCTGGCTACACCACCATCCTGCCTCAAAGCGCCGCCACCATTGGCGAGGTGCTGCGCCAGAACGGCTACGTAACCAGCTGGTTCGGCAAGAACCACAACACGCCCGAATGGGAATTGAGCGCCGCCGGCCCCTTCGACCGCTGGCCCAATGGCCTTGGGTTCGACTATTTCTACGGCTTCATGGGCGGCGCGACCAGCCAGTGGAACCCCTCGCTGTTCGAAAACCACATGCCGGTCAGCCATCCCGACCAGCCCGGCTATATCCTCGACCGCGATCTGGCCGATCACGCCATTGGCTGGCTGCGCAGCCAGAACCAGGCCGCGCCCGACAAGCCTTTCCTGCTGTATTACGCGCCGGGCACCTCGCACAGCCCGCACCATGCACCGGCCGAATGGATTGCCCGCTTCAAGGGCCAGTTCGACCAGGGCTGGGACAGGATGCGCGAGGAAACGCTGGCCCGGCAGATCAAGCTGGGGGTGGTGCCGGCCGGAACGCACCTGACACCCCGGCCCGACAGCATTCCGGCCTGGGATACGCTCAGCGCCGAGCAGCAGCACCTCTATGCCCACATGATGGAGGTCTATGCCGCAGCCCTGTCCTATGCCGATGCGCAGGTGGGCCGTGTGCTCGACGAGATCCGCTCGCAGGGCAAGCTGGACAACACGCTGGTCATCTACATTCAGGGCGACAATGGCGCCAGCGGCGAAGGCGGCCCCACCGGCTCGATCAACGACATCGCCGCGATCAATGGCCTGCGCGCGGACCTGCCAACGATGCTCAAGGCCGCCCCCGAACTGGGCGGGCCAAAGCACTACAACAACTATCCGGTAGGCTGGGCCTGGGCGATGAACGCGCCGTTCCAGTGGACCAAGCAGGTTGCCTCGCATCTGGGGGGCATCCGCAACGGCATGGTCATCTCGTGGCCCAGGCGCATGAGCCAGCCGGGCGGACTGCGTCAGCAATTCGCCCATGTAGCCGACATTGCCCCCACCATCTACGAGGCGGCCGGCATTCCCGCACCTACCCGCGTGAACGGCGTGGCCCAGCAGCCCATCGACGGCATCAGCCTGGCCTATTCGTTCAACGCCCCTGCCGCGCCCTCGCGCCGCCGCAGCCAGATCTTCGAGATGCAGGGCAATGCGGCGATCTATGCCGATGGCTGGATGGCCAGCACCACCCCCACCCGCGCGCCATGGGTGTTTGCCGGGCCGGGTGGCCTGCCCACACAAGGGCATTGGCAATTATACGACCTTGCGCATGATTTCTCGCAGTCGCAGGATCTGGCCGGGCGCTATCCCGCGCGGCTCTCACAGCTCGAGGCGCGGTTCTGGAAAGAGGCGCGCGCCGGGCAGATCCTGCCTATCGACAACCGCTCGTTTGCCCGATGGGACAGCCGCAACCGCCCCTCGCTTTTGGGCAATCGCACGCATTTCCGCTATTTCCCCTCGGACACGCGGATCACCGGCGGGGCATTTCCCGATCTGGCGGGGCGCGACTGGGTCGTGACGGCACGCATCGACGTGCCCCAGGGCGCGCCGGCCAACGGTACGTTGGTGGCCAACGGCAGCCAGGCGGCGGGGTGGGGCCTGTTCCTGATCGATGGTCGGCCACAGTTGGTCTACAAGGCCTCGGACGCGGCGGCCGACATGACGCGACTTTCGGCCCCCACAGCGCTTGCCCCTGGCGCGCACGACATCCGCATTGCCCTGCGCCGCACCGGCGAGGCGCTGGCCGCACAGGCTACCCTGTCGGTCGATGGGCAGGCAGTGGCCGAAACGGCGATCCGGCATATCCTGCCCGTCTATCTGCCCGCCAACGCCATGATCGGGTGGAGCTTCGAGCAGATGACCGACGACATCACTCCCCCCTTCCGCTTTGCCGGGCGGATCGATTGGGTTGACGTGGATCTGACGAAATAATCCGTCTGCGACGCGCGCGGTGCCAGTCGGGCAGCGCCGCGCGCGTTAACCGGATTTATCCGTGCAGGTGGCATATGGCGGCAATGCCCCGCGCCCAATCCACCCGAATGCCCGCCCAGCCCTCCCTGCCAAGCCCCGCGCCGCCGCGCGCGCGCCTGCTGCTGCGCGAGGCGGCCGTGCTGGTGCTCATGCTGGGCTTTGGCCTTGTGCTGCGGGTGCATCTGTGGGGCTCGATCTCCAGCTTCCCCGATGACTCGTTCTATTTTCTCGTCGGCCAGAAAATGCACGAGGGCTTCCTGCCCTATGTCGACATCTGGGATCGCAAACCCCTTGGCCTGTTCCTCATCTATTATGCGATCGCCGGGGTGTCCCGCTCGGTCTACGCCTATCAGATAGCGGGCTGGCTGGCGGCAACGGCAACCGGCTGGGTGCTTTACCGCATGATGCGCCCGCTGGCCGGCACGCAGGGCGCGATATGCGCGGGCCTTGCCTATCTGGCGGTCACCTGCGCCTTTGGCGGCGAACAGGGGCAGGCGCCCATCTTCTACAACGGGCTGGTTGCAGGCGCCTTCCGGATCATCATTGGCAACCGCGGCAGAATGCAGAACGGCCAGCGCCATTGGTCAATCTGGCTGGCGATGCTGCTGCTGGGCCTTGCCATCACCATCAAGCAAACGGTCGCCTTCGAGGCCGCCTTTGCGGGATGCTATGTGGTGGCCAGCCTGTGGCGCGGCGGCATGCCGGCGCGGCGCCTGGTGCTGTGGGCGTTGGGCATGATCGGCCTTGGCATTCTGCCCAGCCTTGCCATCGCCGCCTATTACGGGCTGGTTGGCCACTGGAGCGAATATTGGCATGCCATGGTGCTGGCCAACCTGCGCAAGCAGCCGCAGGACCTGACCACGACCTTGCGCAATGGCGTGGTCATCCTGATGCATGGCGCGCCGCTGCTGGCGGTGGCCGCTTGGGGGCTGGCGCGCCAGAGCGCGGACCCAGGGCTGCGGCGGTTCATGGCCCTGTGGCTGTGCGCCGCGATGGCAGGGTTCCTCTCGGTGCCCTATTTCACGCTGCATTACGCCCTGCCGCTACTGGTGCCTTTGTGCGCAATCGCCGGTCTGGCCTTTGCCAGCGCCCAATGGGGCCGTATTGCCTTTGTGGCGCTGCTGTGCCTCGAATGGCTGTGGATCGATCCTCTTGCCTTTGCCGATGCGCGGCAATCGGCTCAGGCGATGGACAGGCTGGCCACCATGATCCGCGCGCATGACAACGGCGGCGGCCTGCTGGTGTATGACGGCCCCAGCTACCTTTATGCGCTGACCGGCGAGAAACCCCTCTCGCCGCTGGTCTTCCCCCAACACCTCTCCTACCCCGGCGAGCGCAACGTCAGCCATCTCGACACGCTGGCCGAAGTCAGGCGCATGATCAGCGCCCGGCCCGGCGTGGTGGTCATGCGCCGGCAGCGCGCGGCCGGGGCGTTTGACGCCCAGACCGCCGCCATGGTCGATCGCTATGTGCATGACCATTGCCGGCTGAGCGGGGTGGCCCGGCCGGTGGAATTTGGCACGCCAACCGACATCGCCGTCTATGGCGACTGCCGCCCTGCCCCGTCCTGAGGCTGGCGGCGGTCACGGCGCCAGCCTCACATGCAGTTGCCTTATTTCGAGAGGTGGCTGGCCTCGCGAAAGCGCAGCAAGGCTTCGGGATCGTCGGTCTGGATCATGGTTACGCCGCGGCGATAAAGATCGCCCCAGACGGCATCGGGCATGCGCAGCGCGTCCACATCGTTGCCCCCGCCAATGACAAAGCCGTTGAACAGCGTGTTGACCCATAGCCGCACCTTGAGCCTTTGCGCCTGGGCACCAATAGCGGGCAAGGCGGACTGCTGCACCAGGGGCAGCTCGAAAGCGATGGGCCTGACCGGCCCGCCCGCCTGCCGCTGCATCACCTCGGGAATATCAACGCCGCGCTCGTCGGCGCTCGTGGGGATGACAGCAAAGGGCACCTTGTCAAAGGGGGCCATGCTGGCCAGCGGGGCACTGCCCAGCCCGCCAGTGGTCTTCACGATCACCCGTTCCTGCGCCCCGGCACGCATCACCGCGTCCACCACCTCGGCGTACACCATCGCCTTGACATCAAGGTTGAGCACGATGCGCCCCTTGGCCAGAGCCAGCATCTCCTCGAGCGTCAGAATGGTCTGGTCGCTCAAGGGCGCGGCCGGGCCGCCTTCGTTGGCGCGCAGATGCAGCGCCTTGATCTGCGCCAGAGTCAGCGTCTCGATGGCCCCCTTGCCCTCGGTCATGCGGTCGACCGTGTCGTCATGCATGATGACGAGGTAGCCGTCGCGCGTCTTGTGCACGTCGGTTTCCATCACCTCGACGCCCATCTGTGCGCAGCGGTCAAGCGCCAGGGCCGAATTCTCGGGCGCGCTGCCCCAGCCATGCCAGGGGGCCGGTTCGTGGCAGCCGCGATGGGCAATGGCGATAAGGCCACCCTGCGGATCGCGGATGCGGCGCATGATGGTGTTTGTATCGGCGGCGTGAAGCGAGGCAGGCACCGTGCAGGCAAGCGCTGCCAGGGCGAAGATCGCCTTGGTCATGAAGGAAACTTTCGTGTTGGAGGGGGCGGCAGGGGCGCCAATGCAGCCCCTGCCCGGATCATCAGCTTACCACTTGCGCGAGAGGATGAAGCGCGCGGCGCGCCCGAACAGCGGCCGCCCGAAGATGGCCGTTGCAGTGCCCTGCCCGGTCAGCACGTCGCCGGCGGTGTTGCCTTCGGTCAGGCCATGAGCGTTGGTGACATTGTCGACCGCCACCTGCGCGCCCCACAGGCCATGCTCGACCTGCGCGCCCAGCGTGAAATAGCCGTAGGCGGGCAAGGCAGTGGTATTGGCATAGTCGACGTAGCGCCTGCCGACAAAATCATAGCGGCCGTAGATGCTCACCTTGCTGCCATGCGTCTCGAAGTCGAAGCTGGGGCGGATATTGCCGTAAATCCTGGGCTGGCGCACCATCTGCTTGCCATTCACGCCGCTGCTGTCAGCGCCGGTCGTGCTGGCAAAGTTGAGATATTTGGGGTCCTGCACGGTGAGCGAGCCCGAGATCGAGAACGGCCCGGCGACATGCAATTGCCCGTCGGCCTCGACGCCGATGTCGCGCGCGGTGCCGGTAAAGTTCACCGTCTGGTCGCTGCGCCCCGTCGAGGGCACATAGGCGGTGAAGCTGGCGCTGAGCGGGTCGAACTTGGTGTAAAACCCGGTCAGATACAGGTACGAGCGCCCGAACGAGGCCTTCAGGCCCACTTCGTACAGCTTGGCCTTGGTGGTGGTGGTGGTCAGCGTCGCATTGACCACGGCCGAGGCGCCGGCGGGCACCTCCATTTGCGAGGCGCGGGCATAGGCGCCAAAATGGCGGGTCAGGTCGTAGTTGGCGCCCACCGTCCAATTGGTGGTGGTGGCCTTGTAGCCCTGGTCGATCCGCTGGCCGGTAAAGGCGCGGGTGGCATCATCGGCCAGCGTGGCGGCATTGCCCAGATTGGCCGAGGTGGTGGCCAGATAATAGCCGCTATAGCTGTACCATTCGCGGCGCAAGCCCAGATCGATGCGCAGGCGGCTGGTCACATCCCACGTATCCGAACCATAAAGGGCGATCACCCGCCCATTGTACTTGCCCCCCACCAGCGAGACAGCATCGTTGATGGCGCCATTGTCCGTCACATAGCCCAGCACCGAACCTGTGGAGGAATAGGCCACCAGATCGAGCATTTGCGGGTTCGAGGCCACGGGCATCAAATAGTTCTGGTAAACCGCAAACTCGGTGCTGCCATAGCGCGAGGCGTAAAAACCGGCGCGCACGTCATGCTGGCCGATGGGCGTATCGAACTTGCGAGTAATCGAAAGATCGCCCTGCCCGGAATAGAAGTTGGCCTGAACCGAGCGATATTGCGCCGAGAGCACCAGCCCTGAGGAGGCCGAGGGATTGTAGACGCTCGTGCCGTTCGTCCCTGCGATGGCATAGCCCAAATAGGACACATTGCTGCCAAAGGCGGTCTTGGCCGCGGTCAGATAGCTGGCGGCATAGGTGGCCGCATCGACCGGGTTCGAGGTCGAGTACAGCGCATCGAAATGATTGCTGCCCTTGGTATAGCCCCCCTTGGCCGACACATGCCAAGGTCCGAAATCAGCCTCGTAGTCGAGCGCGACATTGCCAAAGGCGATATGGCGCCCGTTCGAGAGATTGCCGCTCTGGTTCTGGATGTTGCCCGAGCCATCCCTGTAGCGAATGTTGACCGCCTCGAGCGAGGAGGAGTTCAGCGTGCCGGTGAAATAGTTGATGTACGGGTTCAGGCTGACCGAGGGATTGCGCGGGTCGGCCGTGGGGATCGACAGATAGAACGCATTGTGATCGTTGGTGTATTGCCCCGAAAGCTTGAGCGAACCATTGCTGAAATTGTGAACGATGTTGGCGCGGATCTGGCCGCCCTTGTCCTGCGGATAGCCCGCATCACGATAGCCCTCGTTCAGCCGCAGGAAGCCACCGATGGCGAAATAGGTGTCCTTGGCCAGCTTGCCCGACTGATAGGCATCGAGCCGGTAGAGGCCAGTGGTGCCAAGGGTGAGCTGCGCCTCGCCCTGCGGATGCTCGCCGCCTGTGCGGGTGATGACATTGGCAATGCCGGCAGCCGTGCTGGCATAGATCGGCGCCGGGCCGCCACGCACCACTTCCACGCGCTGCGTCATCAGGTCGAGGCGGTTCATGCCATCGCCCTGGTTGAAGAAATAGCCGTCCAGCTCCTGGAACAGCGGCAGGCCGTCCTGTTGGTAATAAAGATAGCCGCGATCGGTGGGGATGCCGCGGATGCGGGTGATGTTCTGCACCTCGCCGCCAGTGGCCTCGGTCTGGATGCCGGGCAGCGAGCCGATCAGTTCGGTCATGTTGCGCGGGGCCAGCTTCTGGATCTGCTCCTGCGACATGGAATTGATCGCATAGGAAACGTCGAAGCGACGCTGCGCGCGGGCCGAACCCGTCACCACAATATCGGCCGCCGGGGCCGGCGTTGCGGTCTGGTCGGCAGGCGTGGCGGCCTCGTCGGCGCGCGCCTGTCCGGCAAAGCTGATCAGCGCCAGTGTCGCGGCGCCGGCCAGAAGATGTGAAGCTTGTTTCATGACAACCCCCGTTGAATGGATGGCCGCCCTTTGCGCAGGCTTGGTGACAGTTTTAATTTCTTACATGTAATTAAATCGGCATCTGCCCCTGCTCGGCCGTAATGGCGTGAATTGGGGCCAGCGCGGCGCCAATCACCACCGCCGCGCTGCCCAGCGACGAGGCATGGACAAGCGGCCTGGCGCCCAGATAGCCATCCTCGCGCCGCGCGTTCATCTGGTTGAGGCGCTCGGCCAGCCCCAGCAGGATGGCCTTGGGCAAAGCGCCCGATATCACCACCGCGCCCGGATCAAGCCAGACGATGCCACTGAGCATGGCCAGCTCAAGCTGCTGCGCCACGCGATCGACCCATGGCCAGATCAACCCCGCCTGCGAGGCCATCAGCCCGTCGAGATCGGACAGCGAGGCAATGGGCACCCCTGCCTTGCGCAGGATCTGCATGAGGTCGATGCCCGAGGGGCGCGGGCCATTGCCCGGAAAGAGACGCCCCACCTCGCCGGCATTGCGATGCTCGCCCGGAAAGACATCGCGTTCGGCAATCAGCCCCGCGCCCACACCGTGCCCCAGAAAGAACACCAGAACCGAGCGATAGCGGCCCACGATCTGCGGCTGGTAATATTCCGCCAGAGCAGCCGCGGTACCATCATTCTCGATCCACACCGGCATGCCCAGCACATCGCCCAGTACTTCATCGAGTGGCACGTCATTCCACGGCGCCAGCCATTCGACCACCTTGCGCCGGTTGGGGTCGCCGCCCAGCGCATAGCCGGCCACCGCCACCCCCAGCCCCAGAAACTTGCCATGCATGAAGCCATGCTGCCCCGCCAGCACCCGCAACCTGTCGTCGAGCGCGCGGGCGAAATGACGCGGGCCGGTCTCGCTAAACGGGACCGAATCATGCAACAATGGCGTTCCGGCAAAGTCGACTACCGCGATTTCCAGCCAGCCCGGATGCAAGGTGGCCCCCACTGCCCAGCCCCCCTTGCCGGCAATCGCCAGAGGCACCATCGGCCGTCCGCGCCCTGCCGATCCGGCACTTTCGCGATCCTCCACCAGCCCCAGCGCCGCAAGCTGCTGGGTCACGCGGGTCATGGTGGCGCCGTTGGTGCCCATGGTTTCGGCCAGCTTGACGCGCGGCGTGGGGCCGGCGCTGCGCAATTGCCACAAGACACGTTTCTGCTGCTCGGTGAGCAGCAATTGCGGACGGGGAGGCTGGATCATGTGGCGGGGCGATATAATTTCATCATGTCAAAAAAATGAAAGCGCCAAGCGCTAGCGCTCGCGCCCATGCTTGCCCCCAGCTCCTCCCCCGCCCCATACCGCCCCGGCTTTGGCACCAAGCTGGGCTATGCCTCGGGCAATCTGGGCAAGAGCGTCATCTGGGCCAGCTTCGAGAGCTTTCTGCTGTTCTATCTGGTCACCGTCGTTGGCATGAGCCCGCTGATGGCAGGCGCCGCCTTGACCGCCGCCATGGTCTGGGACGGACTGGCCGATATGGCCGTTGCTTGGTGGAGCGACAAGGGTGGGCGCCAGCATATGCTGGGCCGCCTGATCGCCGGGGGTGCGCCGCTGTGCGCGGTTGGCTTTGCCGGCATTTTCTGGTCGAGCGGCAAGGCGGACCTGCTCTCGGTAGCGGCCATCATGCTGTGCCGCTTTGGCTATACGCTGTGTGATGTGGGGCATAACACGCTCATGGTGCGCGTCGCCACCGACGAGCGCAGCGCCTCGAGCGTGGCGGGCATGCGCCTGATCTTCAGCGCCATGGGGGCCGGGATTGTCGGGCTGGCCTCGGCCCATGTGCTCGACATTGGCGATCCGGCCCATCGCCGCGGCGCCTACGCGATCTTCGCCATGGCCGGAGGGGGGCTTTATGTCGTCACCCTGATGACCGCGATGCTGGCCTGCCGCAAGCTGGCGCCTGTCGCGGTGACGCAGGCACACTCCCCGCGCGAAAGGCTGACTGCGCTGTGGCATAACCGGCCGTTCCTGCGGGCGCTGGCAATCATTGCCGTTCAGTCGTGCATAACGCCCATTTTCACCCGCTCGCTGCCGTTTTTTGGCCAGTTGGCGCAGGGCGATGCCGGATGGGGCGGGCGGGCGCTGATTGTCCTGACGGTGTCTCAGGCCCTGTCGGTGCCGGCCTGGATTGCCTGGTCGCGCAAGGCCTCGAGCAACGCGCTGCTGGTCAGTGCCCATGCCTGCATGATCGTGGCCATGGCATCGCTCGCCATCACGCAAACAAGCTGGATGGCCGATGCTCCGCTGGTGCTGCTCGGCGGCGCGCAGGGCGGCATGAACATGGCGATCTGGGCGATGCTGACCAAGAGCGTGCGCGGCACGGCCGAAGGGGCGGCATCGGCAGAAGCCTTGCCGGTGGGGATTTTCCTGGCGGTGCTGAAATGCGCCTCGGGGCTGGGGCAGGCGATTTTTGCGGCCATCATCGTTTTGGGTGAAAACCGGTGCATGGCCTGTGGTGGCGGCGATGCCCATCTGATGGTCAATGCGGTTCTGGCTTGCTGCGCGATGGGCAGCCTGTCGATCATCCTGATGACCATGCGCAAGGCGCCCGGACCTATGCCGCTGCAACCTTCGCCAGCATAGGCGGCAGGATTGGCCGCAGGCTTGCCACGGCCAATCCCGGCACGGCATGTCAGTCGGCGCGCGCGTCCATGGGCGGCATGCCGGCAAAGCAAGGAGCCTCGCCGGGAACGGGGTGCCATGCTGGCGCGGATGCTGTGTAAATATGCATTTGCGGCCCCAGATCGTTGCTGGAATCAAATGCCCCCACCTTGACCGTCATGAATGGCGCATGCTCGGGCATGCCCCACAGATGCGTGCCGCAGTCGGCACAAAACGCGCGGCTGGTCATGGTGCCGCTATCGGCCCTGGCCCTGGCAAGGCTGGGCTCGCCCCGGGTCAGCGTGACCGAGCCCTTGGGCAGCAGGGCCACATAATTCGGGCCGCCGCCAGTGAATTTCTGGCAATCCCTGCAGTGGCAGGCGCCGGTGCCCATCGGCTCGGTCCGGGTTTCAAAACGGATGGCGCCACAGGCGCAGCCTCCTTCGCGGTGCATTCGGGTTCTCCCTTGGTTGGTAACGGGCCTCTCTTGCCACGAGCCTGCTGTCACCATTATGGCAGCAGTCTGTCAGCAGGAGTTGCCGGCATGCGCCGCACCGAAAGATTGTTCCGCATCATCCAGACCCTGCGCAGCACACGCCGCCCCCTGACCGGGCGCTCGCTGGCCCAACTTCTCGAGGTCTCGCTCAGAACGCTTTACCGCGACATTGCCGAACTGATCGCGCAAGGCGTGCCGGTGCGCGGCGAAGCAGGGACCGGCTATGTGCTGGACAAGGGCTATGACCTGCCACCGCTCATGCTCACCCCCGACGAGCTGGAAGCGGCCATGCTGGGGGCAAGCTGGGTTGCGGCGCGCGGCGATCCGCAACTGGCCGCTGGCGCGCGCGATCTGGTGGCCAAGCTTGGCGCGATTGTGCCCGAAGCGCTGCGCCCGATCGTGCTTGACGCGGTGCTGCAACCGGTCAGCTTCCTGCCCCAGCCGGCCGATCTTGTTGATATGGCCGCCCTGCGCCTGGCCATTCGCGAGCGGCGCAAGCTGGCGATCACCTATGTCGACGCGCAGGGCGCGCAAAGCGAGCGCGTCATCTGGCCGATCTTCCTGGCCTATATGGAGGCCGCCCGCGTCGTGGTGGCCTGGTGCGAAGCGCGACAGGATTTCCGCCATTTCCGCACCGACCGCCTGTTGGCCATTGCGCCGCGCGCCGAGCGCTATCCCACGCCCCGCCAGCACATGCTGGCAAAGTGGAAAGCGCATCTGGCCGCGCGACCCGCAATCAAGGCCCAGTAACGAAACGCCCGGCCCGATCGCTCTGCCATCAAGGCTGCGTTGCCAGCAGCTTGGCCAGCAGGGCGCTCAATTGTCGCTGCTCATCAGCATCTAGCCCGCTGACAATGCCGTGCTGGTTTGCAACATGCAGGCCGATGAGCGTGTCGATCAGTCGCAATCCCTGTGTCGTCAGCGCAACCAGCGTTCCGCGCCTGTCGGCCGGATTGGGGCGCCGCTCAACCAGCCCTGCTTTTTCCAGCCGGTCGATCCGGTTGGTCATGCTGCCTGACGAGATCATGGCCGCTTCGTACAGATCGGTGGGGGTCAGGGCGTGTGGCGCGCCACTGCGCCGCAAGGTGGCCAGAACATCAAATTCGCCCGGCTGCAGCCCATGCTGCACAAACAGCGGGTTGAGCCGGTCGCGCGCCGTCGTCAAAGCCGCCTCGGCCAGACGCCCGAGCAGGACCATTGGCCCGGTGTCGATATCGGGCCGCTCCTGCTGCCATTGATGTGCCGCCAGCTCTGCTCTGTCCATGACCATCCATTTATCTTGACGTAGAGATATATCTCTCTACGTAGAGGTATATCAGGCCCGCGCCCGACCGCAAGATCGGCGCCCACCCAGAGACGACCATGCCCAAACCTGCGTTCCGACTGCCATTTGCGGTCACGATCCTGCTTGTCGGCGCCAATTTGCGCCCCTCGCTCGCCTCGATCGGGCCGTTGCTGGCCCCCATCCAGCGCGACACCGGCCTTGGCGACACGGCTGCGGGCCTGCTGACCAGCCTGCCGGTGCTGCTGATGGGCCTGTGCCTGCTGGGCACCGGCAGGCTTTACGCAGCGCTGGGCGGCAAGGGGGGCGTTGCGGCGGGGCTGGCGGCAATCGGGCTGGCCGGGGCGATGCGGTGGCTATGGCCTTCGGGCCCTGCGCTGTTGGCCAGCGCCGTTGCGGGCGGAGTCGGCATCGCGGTGGTGCAGGCGCTGTTGCCCGCCATCATCCGCAGCCGCGCCGGCAGCCAAAGCGCTGCCATGATGGGGCTTTATTCCACTGCGATCATGGGCGGCGCGGCGATCGCCAGCTTTGTCGCGCCGCGCATTGCCTCGGCGCATGGCTGGGCGGCGGCGGCAGGCATCTGGGCTGTGCCGGCCTTTGCCGCGCTGGCAATCTGGTGGTCCACGCCTGTTGCCACCCAGCCGCG
>DATMUT010000345.1:0-9183 GCA_035563755.1 Novosphingobium sp. | reverse complement strand
CCGATCCGGCGCGCGATGGCGCGCTGCTGGCCGCCGCCGGGCGGTTCATGCAGGACAGCGGCATCGAGCCGCAGGCGTTTTTCCACACCTATCGCGGCGGGCGCGGCGTGACCGACCCGGCACTGACTGAGGCGCTGGCCGGGTATCGGCCCATTGCCGGCGCGCTGGATCACCCTGCGTGGGGCACGCCCTCGCCCAGCAACCATATCGACGAGGTGGAGCGGATCTGGGCCGCCATCGACGAGGGTGACGACTGGGGGCCATTGCATGCCCATGTCGCCGCGATTCGCGCCCTGGGCGATGCGCTGGGCGAAGCGCCGGCGCCCGCCGGGCATCAGCCGGGCTGAGAGGCCAGACCCTTTCGACAAAAGAAAACGGCCGGAGCGCAAGCCCCGGCCGTTTTTCCTTCAGGCAAGGCGCACGCCGATCAGGCGGCAGCCTCCTTGCCCTTGAGCACGCGCACAGGCTCCTTGCGGCCGTCGACCACGTCCTTGTCGACCACCACCTCGGCGATGTCTTCCTCGGTCGGCAGGTCGAACATCGTGTCGAGCAGCAGCCCTTCGACGATCGAACGCAGGCCACGCGCGCCGGTCTTGCGCTCGATGGCGCGCTTGGCAATCGCCTCGAGCGCATCGTCGGTGAAGGTCAGCTTCACGTCCTCGAGGTCGAACAGCTTGGCATACTGCTTGACCAGCGCGTTCTTGGGCTCGCGCAGGATGCGCACCAGCGCCGGAATGTCGAGATCCTCGAGCGTGGCGATGACGGGCAGACGGCCGACGAATTCGGGGATCAGGCCAAACTTGAGCAGATCTTCCGGCTCGGCCTTCTGCAGCAGCTCGCCCACCTTGCGCTTGTCGGGGTCGGCCACATGGGCACCGAAACCGATCGAACGCTTTTGCAGGCGGTCGGCAATGATCTTCTCCAGACCCGCAAAGGCGCCGCCACAGATGAACAGGATGTTCGTCGTGTCGACCTGCAGGAACTCCTGCTGCGGATGCTTGCGCCCGCCCTGCGGCGGAACGCTGGCGGTGGTGCCTTCCATCAGCTTGAGCAGCGCCTGCTGCACACCCTCGCCCGATACGTCGCGCGTGATCGAGGGGTTCTCGGCCTTGCGGCTGATCTTGTCGATCTCGTCGATGTAGACGATGCCGTGCTGCGCCTTCTCGACGTTGTAGTCGCTGGCCTGCAGCAGCTTGAGGATGATGTTCTCAACGTCCTCGCCCACGTAACCGGCCTCGGTCAGCGTGGTGGCGTCGGCCATCGTGAAGGGCACGTCAAACGTCTTGGCCAGCGTCTGCGCCAGCAGCGTCTTGCCCGAGCCGGTGGGGCCGACGAGCAGGATGTTCGACTTCGACAGCTCGACATCGCCGCCCTTGCCGCTGTGCTTCAGGCGCTTGTAGTGGTTGTGCACCGCGACGGAGAGCACGCGCTTGGCGCGGTCCTGACCGATCACATAATCGTTCAGCGTCTCGAAGATGTCGCGCGGAGACGGCACGCCGCCGTCCTTCTTGCCGGCGATGCCCGCCTTGGTCTCTTCGCGGATGATGTCGTTGCACAGCTCGACGCATTCATCGCAGATGAACACGGTCGGGCCCGCGATCAGCTTGCGTACCTCATGCTGCGACTTTCCGCAGAAGCTGCAGTAAAGGGTGCTTTTCGCGTCAGATCCGCTCAGTTTCGTCATGCTTTTTCCCAACTGTCCCGCAGGGGGGCGTCACTTGCTTTGTCGTGCACGCCGCCCGGCGGGCGCTTTGTCTGCACCTGCCGCCCTAGCCCATGCGGTATTGACCGGGGCTGAAGCGGCAGGGTTACTCATTCCTTGGCGCCGCCATCCGCGGAGCCATCGGCATCCGGGCGGCGCTCGAACACCTTGTCGATCAGGCCGAACTTCAGCGCCTCGTCGGCCTCGAGGAAGGTATCGCGGTCCATCGCGGCCTCGATCTCCTCGATCGTGCGGCCGGTGAACTTCACGTACAGGTCGTTCATCCGCTTGCGGATGCGCAGGATTTCGCGGGCCTGGATCTCGATGTCCGAGGCCATGCCCTGTGCGCCGCCGCTGGGCTGGTGCACCATGATGCGGGCGTTGGGCAGCGCCACGCGCATGCCCGGCTCGCCCGCGGCCAGCAGGAAGCTGCCCATCGAGCAGGCCTGACCGATGCACACGGTCGACACCTTGGGCTTGATGTACTGCATCGTGTCGAAGATCGACAGGCCCGCCGTCACCACGCCACCCGGCGAGTTGATGTACATCGAGATGTCCTTCGAGGGGTTTTCCGACTCGAGGAACAGCAGCTGGGCGACGATGACGCTGGCCATGTGATCCTCGATCTGGCCGGTCACGAAGATGATGCGCTCGCGCAGCAGGCGCGAGTAGATGTCGAAGCTGCGTTCGCCGCGGCTCGACTGCTCGACCACAACGGGAATCAGCGAGCCGGTCACAGGGTCGACATGGAACTTGCCCTGCGAATTGGAACCGGCGTGTCCGAACAGATCGATCATGAATGTCCTCGTATGCTTGGCCAACCTATGTCGCGTGCCTCTCGGCGATATTCAAGGGGATTAACCCAACAATCAACGCCGCAATGGCCCATCATTGGGACAATGCCCGCCTCATTCGAAGCGGACCATCCCGAACCGGCCGCGCGCGCGCCGCAATAGGGACCGTTTTTCCCTAAGCAACCCTTAGCGCGCAGCCGCGCAGATGCCGCAATAGACCGGTTTGGCGCGCGGCGCGAATCCGCCCCGGCGCTTTTGCCACCGTTTGCGTGAGATCAAGTTTGACCGGCCCTGCGGATATTATATGTATCACATACAAAGGAGAGGATGACCAAACATGGCCCACTATCCCGATACCCGCAGTTTCACCGGCATTCTGCGCCCCGTGCGCCTCGAATGCGACATTCTCGACATGGAGGTCGAGGGCGAGATTCCCTCCTCCATGAACGGCACCTTCCACCGCGTGCACCCCGACGGGCAGTTCCCGCCCAAGTTCGCCGAGGACCAGTTCTTCAACGGCGATGGCATGGTCAGCCTGTTCCGTTTCCGCGGCGGCAAGGTCGATTTCAAGCAGCGCTATGCCCACACCGACAAGTGGAAGGTCGAGCGCGAGGCCGGCCATGCGCTGTTCGGCGCCTATCGCAACCCGCTCACCGACGACGAATCGGTCAAGGGCATGATCCGCTCGACCGCCAACACCAACGTCATGGTCCACGCCGGCAAGCTCTACGCCATGAAAGAGGACGGCCCCTGCCTCGTCATGGACCCGCTCACCCTCGAGACCGAGGGGTTCACCAATTTCGGCGGCGCGATTCGCAACCAGACCTTCTCGGCCCACGGCAAGGTCGACCCCAAGACCGGCAATTTCTGCAATTTCGGCTATGCCGCCACGGGCCTGCTCACCACCGACTGCTCGTTCTTCGAGATCGATCCGGCCGGCAACGTGCTCTACGAGACGTTCTTCGAGGTGCCCTACTACTGCATGATGCACGATTTCGGCCTGACCGAGAATTACGCCATCTTCCACATCGTCCCCTCGACCAGCAACTGGGACCGGCTGAAGGCGGGCCTGCCCCACTTCGGCTTCGACACCACGCTGCCGGTCTATCTGGGCATCCTGCCGCGCGGCGCAGGCGTTACGGGCAAGGACATCCGCTGGTTCAAGGCGCCCAAGACCATCTTTGCCAGCCATGTCATGAACGGCTTCGAGGACGGCACGAAGATCCATTTCGACACGCCCCAGGCCGAGAACAACTCCTTCCCCTTCTTCCCCGACATCCACGGCGCGCCTTACGACCCGGTGGCCGGGCGCCCCTATCTGCACCGTTGGACGGTCGATCTGGCCAGCAACAGCACCGAATTCTCCAAGGTCGAGAAGCTGTCCGACTGGATCGACGAATTCCCCCGCGTCGATGAACGTTACGTCGGCCAGCCCTATCGCCACGGCTGGATGCTGGTGATGGACCTGGAAATGCCGGTCGACTTCCCCGGCGCGCGCGCCTCGGGCTTCCGCATGAACCGCATCGGCCATATTGACCACGCCACGGGTCAGCAGGACAGCTGGTGGGCCGGGCCGCACTGCATGATCCAGGAACCCTGCTTCGTGCCCTCTCACCCCGACAGCGCCGAGGGCGAGGGCTGGATCATCGCCGTGGTTGACAATCTGGTGACGAACTACTCCGAACTCGTTGTGCTCGACGCGCTGCGGCTCGAGGAAGGCCCCGTGGGCCGGGCCAAGCTGCCCTTCCGCCTGCGCTCGGGCCTGCACGGCAACTGGTGCGACGACCGGAAATACGCAACCTTTGCCAAGCAGTAACGGCCGGCCGCAGGGGGCCACCCGCGCCCCCTGCCCCAGCCCAACAAAAAGGCCCGGCTCCCATTGCGGGAACCGGGCCTTTTTCGTCAGCCCTGCCAGGCTACCCTTGCCTTATTCGGCAGCGGGTTCCTCGGCGGCCTTCTTCTTGGCAGCCTTCTTCTTGGGAGCCTCGGCGGCTTCCTCGCCCTCGGCAGGCTCGGCCTTCTTCTTGGCGGCGGCCTTCTTCTTGGGGGCGGCTTCCTCGCCGTGGTCGTGGCCGCAGTCGGGGCCGTGCACGTGGCCGGCTTCGCCCTCTTCAGCCTCGATCGCGGCCTGCAGCTCTTCCTTGCTCACTTCGCGCTCGGTCACTTCGGCCTTGTCGAACAGGAAGTCGACGACCTTTTCCTCGTAGAGCGGCGCGCGCAGCTGGGCGGCAGCCAGCGGCTCCTGCTGGATGTATTCCACGAAGCGCTGACGGTCCTCGGGGCGATACTGCTGAGCGGCCTGCGAGACCAGCATCTGCATTTCCTGCTGGGTGATCTCGATGCCGTTGGTCTGGCCGATTTCCGACAGCAGCAGGCCCAGGCGCACGCGGCGCACGGCGATGTTGCGGTAGTCGTCCTTCTCGGCCTCGATCTCGGCCAGGGCTTCCTCGGCGTTCTCTTCGCGCGCGGCTTCCTGGGTCAGCTGCTGCCAGATCTGGCCGAACTCGGCCTCGACCATGCTGGGCGGCACGTCGAAATCATGGCCCTCGGCCAGGATGTCGAGCAGCTGGCGCTTCATCTGGGTGCGGGTCTGGCCAGCGGTCTCGCTCTCCAGCTGGCCGCGCAGCAGGCCCTTGAGCTGCTCCAGATCGGTCAGGCCCAGCGACTTGGCGAACTCGTCGTCGATGACGGTTTCGGCCGGCACCTTCACGGCGTGAACGGTGATGTCGAAGGTGGCTTCCTGGCCCTTCAGGTTCTCGGCCGGGTAGTCCTCGGGGAAGGTCACGGTGATGACGCGCGTCTCACCGGCCTTGGCGCCGGCAAGCTGCTCCTCGAAACCGGGGATGAAACGGCCCGCGCCGATCTCGAGCGACTGGCCCTCGGCCTTGCCGCCGTCGAACTCGACGCCGTCCAGCTTGCCCACGAAGTCGATGGTCAGCTGGTCGCCGTCCTGCGCCTCGCGGCCTTCCTCGGCGTCGCCAAAGCGCTTGGCGCTCTTGGCGATACGCTCGACGGCCTCGGTCACTTCCTCGTCCTTGACGGGAACGACCAGCTTTTCGAGCTTAAGCCCTTCAAGCGTGGGGGCAGTGATGGTGGGCAGCACTTCGAGCGCAACGGTCAGCTCGACGTCCTTGCCTTCCTCATAGCCTTCGCCCAGCGCCACGTCGGGCTGGGTGGCGGGGCGGATCTGCTGCTCGGCGACGAGCTTGTCCATCGCCTCGCGGATCGAGCCCGACAGGGCGTCCTGGTGGATCTGCGCGCCAAAGCGCTTCTTGACCAGATTCGCGGGCACCTTGCCGGCGCGGAAGCCGGGCAGCTGCACCTGCGGGGCGATCTTAACCACCTCGCTCTCGATCTTCTCGGCAATGACCGAGGCCGGGATCGTCACCGTATAGGCGCGCTTCAGACCCTCGTTGCTGGTTTCGACAATCTGCATGATATTGAAAGCCTTCCCAAACGGCAGACGTCCCACGCGCGTTCTACCGGGCGCCTTGGCCCGGGGCGGATACTGGTGCGGGCGAAGGGACTCGAACCCCCACATCTTGCGATACTGGTACCTAAAACCAGCGCGTCTACCAGTTCCGCCACGCCCGCAAATGGAACGAAGCTACAGAAATTCAGGCAGCGGCCCTTAGATGGGTTGGCGGCAAAGGGCAAGCGCCGCCACGCCGGATTCTGCCTTGTGGGGCCATCAAATGCGCATTTATCCGCCCAGCCCCAGCATCGCCATCATCCGCAGGCCCCAGCCCCACGCGCCGCCGCGCGCCGCGGCAGCCCCGGCCAGCGCCATATCGGCCCGGCCCGGCGCGGGGGCGCTGCCACCGCTCACCGCCGCGCATTCCAGGCAATAGGCCTGCGCCCCATGCGCGCCCATCAGCCGCGCCACATCGGCCACCACCTGCCCCAGCCCGGCGCGCTGGCGCTCGGCCACCAGGCCCACCCAGTCGCCCGCGCGGCCATCATCGCCCGTGCCGCTGTCATCGCCGCCTGCCGTATCATCGCCCTGATGGAACTGCGCCAGCAAACGCCCCAGCCCCGAAGGCTCGCTGCGCAGGAACACCGGATGCCATTCGCCGGCCTTCAGATGGCCGGCAGTGGCCGCCGCCGCCAGCGCATCGTCCAGCCCGCCGAACTGGTCGACAAGGCCGATGCGGCGCGCCGTCTCGCCGTCCCACACGCGCCCTTGCGCGATGGCGTCCACCTGCTCGGTCGTCTTGTGCCGCGAGGCCGCCACCAGCCCGACAAAACGGCCATATCCGGCCTCGATATTGGCCTGAAGCATCGCCTCGACCTCGGGCGTGAGGCCGGTCACCGGGTCGGGCTGGCCCGACAGCGGCGAGGTACGCACGCCATCACCGGTCACGCCATATTCGGCCAGCGTCTTTTCAAAGCTGGGTATGACCGCGAAAATACCGATCGAGCCGGTGATCGTCTCGGGCTGGGCAAAGATGCGCGTGGCCGGCGTCGAGACCCAATAGCCGCCGCTTGCCGCCAGATTGGCCATCGAGACCACCACCGGCACGCCCTTGGCCTTCTGGCGCAGGATCGCCGCGCGGATCGCCTCGGCCCCGCCCACCGAGCCGCCGGGCGAATCGACCCGCACCACCAGCGCCGCCAGCTTCTTGGCATCGGCATCGTCGATCAGGCGGGCGATCCGCTCGCCCCCTGCCGAACCGGGGCCGGCGGTGCCATCGGTAATGTCGCCCGCAACGGTAATGACGCCAATCGGGCGCCCTTCCTTGCTTTCGGGATGGCCGGCGATCCACTGGCCCAGCGAGATATGCGCAAAGGCGCCGGGTCGCTTGGCCGCATCGCTGCCCGACTTGTCGTCGCCCGCGATCGAGGCCACATGCGCGCCGAATTCGGCCCGCGTGCCGATGCGGTCAACCAGTCCGGCCGCCAGCGACGCGCGCGCCGCATCCCCGCCCGAAGCGCGCAGCCAGCCCGCCGGATCGCCCATCACGCGGTCGATCTGCGCCTTGGGCCGGGCCTTGGTCACATCGGCGCGCCACTGGGCAAAGATCGCCTCGTACAGCGCCTTGCGCGCATCGCGCGAGGGGGCCGACATGTCGTTGCGGATGAACGGCTCGACGTAATCCTTGAACGTGCCCACGCGATAGACATGCGCGGTAATCTTCAGCCGGTCGAGCAGCTTGCCATAATAGAGATGCGTGCCCCCCGGCCCGGTGATGAACGCGCCGCCCAGCGGGTCGATCCACACCTCGCTGGCGTGGGCGGCCAGTTGCACGCCGCTGTCTTCCAGCATGTTGCCAAACACCAGCACCGGCTTTTTGGCGGCGCGCACCTTGTCCATTGCCGCGCCAATCTCGGTGATGTGCACGTGCCCGCCCCCGGCAAAGCCCGACAGGTCCAGCACCACCGCCTTGATCGCCGGATCGGTGGCCGCGCCCGAAATGGCGCGCAGCACGTCGCGCTCGCGCAGTTCGCTTGCGGGGCGGCCGCCGCCGGCCAGCACCTGCAACGGGTCGGGCGACTGCAGTTCCTCGACAATCGTGCCGCGCATGTTGAGCAGCAGCGCGCCCTTTTCGGCACGGTGCGTCATGGGCCGCTGCGTGAGCACCGCATAGACCAGCGCGAAGAACAGCAGCATCGCCGCCAGCACCAGCGCATCCTTGACCCCGACCAGAACCCGCCACACCTTGCACGCCAATTCCATCGAGATCGCCTTTTCCTGCCGGCGCGCCGCGCCAGAACCACCTTGCCCCTTAAACCAGAAGTGGAAAGGCTGGCAAAGGCGCTTGAGCATCACAACGCCGAGGGATATGGCCCGTTCCTTGATGACCATGCCCGACACCACGCACGCCGGCCGCTACCCACAGGGCAGCGCCGCCTTCCCGCACAGGGGCCTGCTCGGCATTGCCGGCCTTGCCCCGCACGAGATCCTGTTCCTGCTCGACGAAGCGCAGCAGTGGGTCGAGCTGAACCGCCAGCCCACCAAGCGGGTCGATCACCTGCGGGGCCTCACCATCATCAACGCCTTTTTCGAGAACAGCACCCGCACGCTGCTGTCCTTCGAGATTGCCGGCAAGCGGCTGGGCGCGGACGTGGTCAACATGCATGCGGCCACCAGCAGCGTGAAGAAGGGCGAGACGCTGATCGACACGGCGATGACGCTCAACGCCATGCGGGCCGATGCCATCGTCATCCGCCACGCCAGCTCGGGCGCGGTGCGGCTGATTTCGGAAAAGGTCGACTGCCCGGTGCTGAACGCCGGCGACGGGCAGCATGAACACCCCACCCAAGGGCTGCTCGACGCGCTGACCATCCGGCGCGCGAAGGGCACTTTCGTCGGCCTGAAAGTGGTGATCTGCGGCGACATTCTGCACAGCCGCGTCGCCCGCTCGAACATTCTGGCGCTGACCGCTCTGGGCGCCGATGTGCGCGTGTGTGCCCCGCCCGCCCTGATGCCCGCGCAGATCGAGCAGATGCGCGTCACCCCCTTCCACGATTTCAACGCCGCGCTGAAAGGGGCCGATGTGGTGATGATGCTGCGCCTGCAGAACGAGCGCATGAGCGGACAGTTCATCCCCTCCCCGCGCGAATACCGCCATCTTTACGGACTCAACCTCGACCGGTTGGCGCTGGCGGCGGGCGATGCCATCGTCATGCATCCCGGCCCGATGAACCGCGGCATCGAGATCGACTCGAACGTGGCCGACCTCGTCG
>DATMUT010000344.1:0-2540 GCA_035563755.1 Novosphingobium sp. | reverse complement strand
GGTCACCAGCCACAGATCTTCCAGATGGACGTTGCCCGCAGCGTCCAGATGCAGCACCGGGCAATCGATGCTGAGCACCATGTTCGCCTCGATGATGTGGTCGTCCTTGGCAAAATGCAGGGCGCCGCCGCGAAACGCCTCGTCGGTGTGGAACAGGCCAACGCTGTGCGCGACGCAGGCGATCTGCTGGTCGAAACCGGCGGCCTTGAGCGCGTCGTGACCGATCGCGCGCACGTCTGAAAAGCGCAGGCCGGGGCGCAATTGCGCGGCGATGGCGTCATTGGCGCAAACCGCCGCCTCGACCATGCGCAGGATGACCGGGTCCGGCTCGCCCACGAACACCGTGCGGCCATAGTCGCCATGATAGAAGCCGTAGTGGCTGACCGCGTCGATCTGGAACGAGCGGCCCGCGCGGATGACCCCGTCGCGCATCCGCATGGCCATGCTGTCGGTCGAGACAAAGAGCGGAACGCCCCCGCGCCGCCCGGTCTCGGCAAAAAAGGCGCTGCGCAGGTCCTGATAGGTGTCGCCGGGGCGGATGCTCTCGATGGCGGCGCGGGCGGCCTGCGCGTTGTTGCGCGCGGCGTGGCGGGCCAGCACGATTTCGGCGGGGGTTTTGACCATGCGGATGGCGCGCAGCAGCGGGTCGGCCGGGCGCCAGGCGAAGGCATCGCCAAACAGACCCTGCGCGATGAAGGAATCGATGCCCAGCGTGCCCGGAAACGCCGCCAGCGTGTCGCGCAAAGCCGCCACCACATCGGGATAGGCCGGATGGATGGCCAGCGCGCCGCGCGTGGCGTTCTGGCTGATGGCATCCATCGGGTCGGGCGTGCCGCCGGTGGTGGGCTTCAGGAAAATGGGCGGCGCGGCGCGGATCTCGTCGCTGCCCTCCAGCCCCTCGGGCGCGGTGAAAAGGCGCACCTCGAGCGGCGCGCCGGCAGGCATCGTGTCGAGGTCGAACAGGTAGTGGATGAACTGGCTGCTGATGAGCGTGACGGGCAGGGCGGCATCGGCGGGCACCACGGCAAAGGCGGCGCCTGCCTGCCCCATGGCCACCGTCTGCGGCCAGAAGCCGGTGGCGTAATAGATGTTCACCGGGTCGCTGAGCACCAGCGCGGCAACGCCGGCGCGGCCCAGCACATCCTGCGCGCGGGGGCGGTTGATGAGGGGGGCAGGGCGGCTCATGCGGGTTCTCCAAGGGCGGGGCTTTGCACGCGAATGAGTGCAAATGTGCAATGATGCATCGGGTTGTTTGTGCAACGTCGCACCGCGCCCGGCGGCTTTGTCCGCCACGCGGGCATGGAACGCGGCGCGCGCGGGCCGGTTATGAGGATGGGCGCCCGGGCGCTCATTCCCACCCGCCTCAGGAGCATCCGGCATGGAATTCGTAACCGACCGGCTGGTCATCACGCCTGACATGATTGATCTTTCGCGCTCGCCGCTGGCGGGGCAACTGGCGGTCGAAACCTATGTGCTGGGCGCGTTCAATCCGGGCATGACGCGCCTGCCCAATGGCAACATCCTGCTGATGGTGCGGGTGGCCGAGGCATTGCGCGAGCCGGTGTTCGACGGGCAGGTGCATACCATCCGCTGGCACGAGGGGCGCCATGTGCTCGATGGCTGGCCGCTGGAGCTGGCCGACACGGCCGACCCGCGCAAGTTCATGCTGCATGGCGGCGGGTGGAAGGTCATGGCGCTCACCTCGCTCTCGTGGCTGCTCCCGGTCGAGATGAGCGCCGATGGGCTCGAGATCGTGGCGATCCATTACGACAGGGCGATCGCACCGGCCGGATCGTGGCAGTGCTATGGCATAGAGGACGCGCGCATCAGCCGCGTGGCCGGCAGCTACTGGATGACCACCTGCTCGGTCAGCCCCGAGCGACATTCGACCACGCTCTACCGCTCGGCCAACGGGCTGGACTGGAGCTTTGAAGGCGTGGTGCTTGACCACCAGAACAAGGACATGCTGATTTTCGAAGGGCTGGTGGGCGGGCACTTCTGGGCGCAGACGCGCCCGCTGGGCGACCTGTACTTTGCCTATCCGCCCGGCAGCGAATGGCGCGCGGGGCCATCGATCAACCTGGCCACATCGCCCGACGGCATTCACTGGCGCCCGCATTTGCTGCCCGGCATTCGCCCACATGCCGGCACGCTGGCCACGGCGCGCATGGGCGGCGGCGCCCCGCCCATATTGACGCAGGTGGCAGGGCAACAGGGCTGGCTCACCCTGTGGCACGGGGTCGAACCCAAAGAGATTGTGGGCATCTATCGCACCTATTGGTCGCTGCTCGACCCGGCCGATCCGGCGCGGGTGCTGGCGACGGGCGCGGGGTCCTTGCTTGAGCCGGCGCCAACCCTGACCGCGCCCATCGCGCATCAGATGTACCTGCAGGACGTGGTGTTCACGACCGGCATCGTGGATGCGGGCGACCACTTCATCGTCGCCTCGGGCGAGGCGGATCTTGCCTGCCGCATTACGCATATACCGAGGGGCGCGCTGGTGTGAGCGACGCCCTGTCGGCTGTGGCGGGCGTTCGGTC
>DATMUT010000343.1:0-2391 GCA_035563755.1 Novosphingobium sp. | reverse complement strand
CCGCCACAACAGGCAAGTAGCGGAAATACGGCCTGTTCGCGGATCGGAGATCAGGCGGGGGGAGTGCCTGCGAAACCGGCGCCATCGGGCCAGTCGCCGCCGGCCAGCCCCAGCACCTTGAACAGCTCGCCCATCTGCTCGGGCGCGATCAGGCGGTGCAGGGCGGCCGCCACCGCCTCGCCATGCGCGGGCGAGGCCTTGGCCAGCGCCTGCGCGCGCGCCTCGATGCCCAGCGAGCCAAGCCACGCCCCCTGCCCCGACAGGCCCGAGACACGCGCCCCGCGCGCAGCCGCAGCACCAGCAGCGGCGGCAAAATCGACCAGACAGGTCAGATCCGCCTCGCCGGGAGTGGCAAACGGGTCGGCATGGGCGTGATTGCGCAGCGCCTGCAGGGTCGATCCGGTCTGCGGCGCGCCATAGCCATAGTCGATCACCAGCGCCGCGCCGCCCTGCGCAGCCAGCCTGCCGCCAATCTCGCCCATCACGGCAGCGGCCGCCGGGCAGATCTCGATGATCGTGCCCTCGGGCGCGTCGCGCCATTGAGGGCGCACGGCCGGGTCCATGGGGTTGCTGCCGGCCACGGGCACGAAGCGGGTCTGCCCCTCCTCGCCGGCCAGCGCCACCATCCGCTCGCGCCAGCCAGCCGCCGCGCGCACGATCTGGCGCACCGGCAGCGCATCAAGCAATTCGTTGGCCACCAGCAGGATGGGGGCATCCTCGGGCACACTCGAGAGGTCATCATGCCAGATGGCGCCCGGCACAGCCCCTGCCTGTACCGCGCGCAAGGCCGGCGAGGGTTCGACCAGATGCACCACGGGCACCAGGCCGAAGCGCGCCATCACCCGCAGCGCGTCGCGCGCCAGCGTGCCCCGGCCCGGCCCCGGCTCGACATAGAGCACCCGTTCGGGCCGGCCCGCGCGGGCCCACACATCGGCCATCCAGATGCCCACCATCTCGCCAAACATCTGGCTGATTTCGGGCGCGGTGATGAAATCGCCGCCCTGCCCGAAAGGATCGCGGCTGCTGTAGTAGCTGGCATTGGCCTCGCCCATCCATGCCGTGAGCGAGATCGGCCCCTGCATGGCGATCACGCGCGCCAGCCGCGCGGGCAGGTCCCTTTGCGCCGCGCCTTCGCTCATGGCGCCAGATTGGCCCCGCTGACCGGCACCGCCGCGCCCAGCACCGGCCGGCGCAAGGCCCGCACGATAAAGAACAGGCCCAGCAAAAGCAGCGGGACCGTCAGCCACTGGCCCATCGACATATGCGTGCGCGCGGCAAAATCCTCGAGCTGCGAGTCAGGCTCGCGGAAGAATTCGACGATGAAGCGCGAGGCGCCATAGCCCAGCGCGAACACGCCCATCAGCAGGCCCGGCCGCCAGCGCGCCTGCGTGCGCCAGAACAGCAGCATCAGCACACTGCCCAGCACCAGCCCCTCAAGGCCCGCCTCGTACAGCTGGCTGGGGTGGCGCGGCACGGCCCCTGCCGCCGGATCGGGAAAGACCATCGCCCAGGGCACATCGGCCCCGGCCACGCGGCCCCACAGCTCGCCATTGATGAAATTGGCGATGCGCCCGAAAAACAGGCCCAGCGGCGCGCAAGGTGCGATATAGTCGAGCACGCGCAGCACCGAGAGGCCATTGCGCCGGCACACCACCGCAACCGCCGTTATGACCCCCACAAGCCCGCCATGGAAGGCCATGCCCCCCTCCCACAGCTTGAACACATCGAGCGGGTGTTCGAGCAGTTGCGGGCCATAGAACAGCACATAGCCCAGACGACCGCCCACGATGATGCCGATCGTGCACCAGAAGAACAGGTCGTCGGCGTGGCGCTGGGCCAGCGGGCTGCCCGGCCGGCGGATCATGCGCGAGAGGTGCCAGTAGCCGAAGATGATGCCCGCCAGATAGGCAAGCGAGTAATAGCGCAGGGTAAAGACGCCAAGGTCGATCCCCCGCTTCAGCCCCAGATCGGCCCAGTAGATCGGTTGATGCGCGGCGCTGGCCGCGGCGGCAAGCATGTCAGTCAGCATGGGTATCCCGTGTCTAGGGGCGCCACCTGCGCAGCTGCGACATGCATCCGGCAGGCAATAGGCCACGCGCGCCTATGGCAAATGCTGGGGCGCAAGTCACCTTTTTTGGCCCGCCCCGCCCCACCACGCGCCGCTGGGCAGTTTGCGCGGGAGCCCGAAAGGGATAAAGTAATTATCTGTATGTATTGGCGTGGCAGCAGCTACACCATCTGCCCCGCTTCGAGAAAAGGCCACCATGAACGCCATCCGCATTCCCAACCAGCGCGCCGTGATCGACCGGCGGGGCCTGACGGTCGCCATTGCCGAGGCAGTAGCCGCCGATGGCCCGGCCAAGGCCCGCATGCGCGTGGTCGAACTGCTGC
>DATMUT010000342.1:0-8646 GCA_035563755.1 Novosphingobium sp. | reverse complement strand
GATGGTCTTGAGCGGCCCGTCCGACACTTCGTGGTCTGGCCCTTTGGCCGGGTTGCCGGGCACCGTATAGAAGCGCCACACCTTCTTGCCGGTGGCGGTGTCATAGGCGGTCACATAGCCGCGCACGCCCAGCTCGGCGCCTGAATTGCCGATCACCACCTTGTCGCGGAACACGCGCGGCGCGCCGGTGATGGTATAGGGCTGCGACTGGTCGACGGTCGGCACTTCCCACGCCTTGCGGCCCGTGCGCGCGTCGAGCGCGATCAGCCGCCCGTCGACCGTGCCGACAAAGACGCGCCCCTTCCACACCGCCACGCCGCGATTGACCACGTCGCAGCAGGCATGCGCTGCCTTGGCGCCCTTGTTGGCCGGGTCGAATTGCCACAGCACCCGGCCCGAGGCGGCATCGATGGCCATGACCTTGGACCAGGCGGTCGAGACATACATGACCCCATCGACGACGATGGGCGTTGCCTCCTGCCCGCGGGCGGTGTCGAGATCGACCACAAAGGCGGGTTTGAGCCGGGCCAGCGTGCCCTCGTTGATCTGATCGAGCGGGCTGAAGCGCGTTTCGGCATAGGTGCGGCCATACAGCAGCCAGTTGTCCTGCTCGGTATGGGCGGCTGCGGCGCGGCGGGTGTCGATAGCTCCGGCAGCCGCGCGGGGCGGCGCGGCCTCGAGGCCCGCGGCCATGGCCAGCAGCGCCCCCGCGCCGGCCGACAGGGCAAGGGCGCCTGCCCACATGTTGCCTCGGGCGGTCTTGTGTCGTTTCACGCGGTCATCTCCCGTTTGTGGCGCGCTGTTGCGCGTCCCTAGGTCATTGGTCGTTCTGGCCTTTTTCGCGCTCGCGCTCGGCAGCGCCCACAGCGCGAAAGAAGCGGTCGAGCGCGGTGGTAAGGGCGGCCAGCTCGCCATCGTCGAAGCCGGCCAGCAGCGCGCCGCGCTCGGGGTCGAGGATGGATTTGGTGCGGTTGATAAGGTCGCGCCCGGCAGGGCTGAGCCGGATAAAGCGCGAGCGCCCGTCGGCCGGATTGTCGAGCCGTTCGACCAGCCCGTCCTCCTCGAGATGGCCCAGCGTGCGCACCAGCGACGGCCAGCGCAGCCCCATGCGCGCGGCCAGCGTGCTGGTGGTGATGGGCGGCTCCATGAAGCCTATGGTGAAGAGCGTTTGCCAGCGCGCCCGGTTTTGCCCGGTGGCCTCCTGCAGTACTGTGTCGATGTGGCGCACCCAGTTGCGCGCGGCCAGCACCAGCAGGCTCGAAAACTGGAACTCGACCGTTTCGCGCGCGCCTGCGGGATAGAATTCGGCAAAGCGCGGCGCCCAGCGGGCGATGTCGGCAGGGTCGTGCGATTCGGGAAAATCCTCGGGCGCCATGTATGCTCCGGCAAGGGCGGGAAGGAACGGGTCAGGGGCGGGGCGCGCGCGGGCCGGGGGTGTGGGGCATATGTCCTTCTCCTGTCTGGCCGCGGGCTTTTTGCGCCTCATTAATGTAGCTGGTTACATATATGGTCGCGCCGCCGGGCGCAAGCATAGCCCCGTCATTTCGGACATGATTTCATGGCGCTTGGCTGCTGGGCCGTCTGTCACGCAGCTTTCATGCTGGGCGGGCATGGGCAGTGCGATGCCTTGCAGGGAAACCGACATGGATGACATGACCCTAGACCGCCGCAAGCTGGCACTCGACCTGATGCAGCAGGAGATCGAGGACAGTTTCGACGAGGAACTCGAGCTTGAACTCTCCGAGAGCCGGCTGGAACTGGTCGACGATGATTTCGACGACACGCCCCAGATCGAGCGGCTCGATCGGCGGACCTATTTCCGCGAACTGTTCCGCCTGCAGCACGAGCTGATCCGCCTGCAGGACTGGGTGGTGCACAAGAAGCTGCGGATCGTGGTGCTGTTCGAGGGGCGCGATTCGGCCGGCAAGGGCGGCGTCATCAAGCGCATCACCCAGCGGCTGAACCCGCGCGTGGCCCGCGTGGTGGCCTTGCCCGCCCCGTCCGAGCGCGAGCGTACGCAGTGGTATTTCCAGCGCTATGTGCCGCATCTGCCGGCGGCGGGCGAAATGGTGCTGTTCGACCGCAGCTGGTACAACCGCGCCGGCGTCGAGCGCGTCATGGGCTTTTGCACCGAGGAGGAGGTCGAGGACTTCTTCCGCTCGGTGCCCGAGTTCGAGCGCATGCTGGTGCGTTCGGGCATCGTGCTGGTGAAATACTGGTTCTCGATCACCGATGCCGAGCAGCAGTTCCGCTTCAACATGCGCATCCACGACCCGCTGAAACAGTGGAAGCTCTCGCCCATGGACGTGGAATCGCGCCGCCGCTGGGAGGACTACACCCGCGCCAAGGAAGCGATGCTCGAGGCAACCCATATCGAGGAAGCGCCCTGGTGGGTGGTGAGCGCCGATGACAAGCGCCGCGCGCGCCTGAACTGCATCGCGCACCTGCTCGACCAGGTGCCTTACGAGGACGTGCCCAAGCCCACGGTGGTGCTGCCCCCGCGGGTGCGCAACGCCGATTACATCCGCCATCCCATTCCTGACGAGATGTACGTGCCTGAAAAATACTGAGCCGTTTACAGCGGGGGCAGCGCCAGTTCGATGAGGATGGCGCAGCCCCCGCCGTCACGGTTTTCGGCGTGGATGCTGCCGCCGTGCTGCTCGACCACCCAGCGGGCCAGCGCCAGCCCCAATCCGCTGCCCCCGCGCGCGCGCCCGGCCTCGGCCTGATAATAGGCGTCGAAAATGCGCGGTAACTCGCGGGGCAGCAGGCCCGGCCCATGGTCCTCGATGGCGATGCTGGCGCTGCTGCCGGCCGCTTCCAGCCGGATGGCCAGCTCGCCGCCCGGGTCCGAGAACTTCAGCCCATTGTCGATGATGGCCAGCAGGGCCTGACCCAGCCAGCGCGCATCGGCCAGAAGCGTGACGGGCGCGGATGGCGCGGCGGTGCGGATTTGCACCCCCACCGAGCGGGCATAGGGCAGCGCCTGGGCTACAGCATCGGCAATGATACGGCCCGCGTCACATTGGGCCATTGTCAGCACCGGCCGCCCTTCCTCGGCCGAGGCAAGGGCCAGCAGCTCCTCGATGCGGTGACCCAGAAAGCCAGCCTGCGCCACCACATCGGCAAGCGCTGCCGCGGGCTCGCCCCCGCCTGCCAGAGCCACCTCGGCAATCGAGCGCATGGCGGTAACAGGCGTGCGCAATTCGTGGCTGGCCTTGGCAAAGAACAGCCGGCGCGAGCGATCGACCGCGCGCAGTTCGGCGGTGCGGGCATCGACCTCGCGCGACAGGTCGCGGTTGGCGCGGCGCAATTGGGCCGCCCCGATGGCTGCCGCTGCCATGGCCATACAGGCCAGCAGCACGCCCAGCACCAGCATGTGCCGCCTGGTGCCATCAAGGGCTGCGCGCGCGCCAGCTACCTCGGCGCTTTCGCTGGCGGCAATGGCGCGCACCATCGCGACCAGTTGCGCGCGGTCGGCTGGCGCGCGGGCCAGCATGGCCAGGCGTTCGGCGCGGGCTGCCTCGCGCGATTGGGCGCCAGCGGCGCGGGCGGGCAGGTAATCGCTCTCGCGCACGATAAGGTCGCGGTATTCGCCCAGCCGACGTGCCAGCGCGGGGGCGTCAATCGCATCGGCATCGCGGGCAATGCCGGTGACCAGCGCTGCCTGCCTTTCGGCAATGAGCGCGTGCTCGAACTGGCGCGAGGCCGACGACAGGCTGCAGGCAAAGCCGACGAGCAAACCGCCCAGTGCCGCGCCCAGCACGGCGAGCAACACCGGCACGGGCAGGGCAAGCCGCAAGGCGGGCGTATGTGGCATGATCCTCGACTGGTTGGCGCTCGTGCCCAAGGGTGTGCGGGCAATTGCCGGGCGCGTCAATCGGCTGCGGGCGCGTCCATCGGCTGAGGGCGCAAGGGCCGCGACCGGCATCGCCTGCCGGCCGCGGCCCTTGCGCAAAGGCGTCAGAAACTGCGACGCAGGCTGATCTTCCATTCGCGTGGCATGGCCGGCTGGCCCACCACGATGCCGATGGGGTAGCGGATCTTGTTCAGGTAATAGAACTTGTCGAACATGTTGGTCATCGAGAAGGAGAGTTGCCAGTCGCGGCTGGCATCCTCGAAGGCGAGGCGCGCGTTGGCCACGACATAGCCGTCGACCTTGGCGAGCGGATTGTTGTCGATGTTCGAGAAGAAAGCCGACTGGTAGTTCACGTCGAAGCGCGGGGTGAGCGTGCCGGCCTTGCCCAGTTCGAGGGCATATTGAATGCCGCCGCCCAGCTTCCATTCCGGCGCATAGGGGGCGCGGTTGTTCAGCGTGATGCCGGCGATCGTCGCGCCCGCCGCGCCAATGCGGGTAAGCTTGAAATCGAGCCAGCTGCCCGAGGCATCGATGGTCAGCCCCGCGATCGGCCGCGCGGTCACTTCCAGTTCGACACCCTTCATGTCGGCGTCGCCCGCATTGACCGGCGTGGCATTGGTCACGCTGTTGGCCGTGGGCGAGACATTGGTGAAGACGATGTCGTGGTACTTGTTGAAGAAGGCCGACAGGTTGACCCGCAGCGCGCGGTCGAACAGGTCGGTCTTGGCGCCGATTTCCCAGGCGTCGAGCGTTTCGGGGTTGAAGGCCACGGCCTGCTCGGGCGCGAAGGGGCGCGGGTTGACGCCGCCGCCCTTGTAGCCGGTCGAGAACTGGGCGTAGGTCATGACCGCCTTGGACCAGCGATATTCGACGTTGGCGCGGTAATCCCAGCGGGTCGCGGCGAAATTGCCGGTCACGCCGTTGATGGCGCCCGCCACCGTATAGGCCGGTTGCGACACGTCGTACGGGTTCAGGCGGCCATAGGTATAGGTTTTGCGGTCGTCGGTATAGCGGATGCCGCCGGTCAGCGTCAGCGCGTCGGTCAGCTTGTAGGAGGCATGGGCAAAGCCGGAAATGCTGCGTGCCGGGATGCGGTCCTGGGTCACGTAGAAGTTCTGCGCGGCGGTGCCTGGCGCGATGAAGGTGACGCCGCCAAACCGGCTGGTGGCCTTGTAATAGAAGCCGCCTACGGTCCAGTCGAGCCGGTTGCCCAGCGACGAGCCGTTCAGGCGGATTTCCTGCGTGAACTGCTCGTGGTTGTAGATGTAATTGGCCGAATTGGTTGAATAGGGCGTGAGGTCAAGGTCTGACCCATAGCTGCCCTTGTAGTGCTGATAGGCCGAGATCAGCTTGAGCGAGAGGCCATCGGCCAGCTTGTAGTCGAGCGTGCCATACAGCTCGCGCCCGCTCACCTTGCTGACCGGGTCGATATAGGTCGCGCCATGGCTGCCCTTGGCATCGGTGAAGGGCAGGTTCAGATAGGTGGCGTAGTTGGTGTAGGAATTGGGCGCGGTGATGAACTGGGCCGGATTGGTGCCGGTGGGCATCGAGAGCGTGGTGGTCAGCGAGAGCAGCTTGCTGGCGCCGATCTCGGAATGGTCCTCGGTCGCCATGCCGACCAGATTGGCCTCGAGCCGGTCCGAGGCCAGCCAGCGCAGGGCGACCCGGCCAGCCTGCATGTTCTGCCCACCCTCGGTGCCCAGCTTGCAGCCCGCGTTGGTGGTGGCCGCCGGCACCCCGCTCGACGGGTTGAGGCAGCCATAGTCGAGCCGCGTCAGATAGCCGTCGTGCATCTTGGACACGCCCGAGACGCGCAGGAACAGCTTGTCGGGCAGCAGCGCGAAATCGGCGCTGCCCTTCAGCTCGATGCGGTTGAACGCGCCATAGCCGGCCTCGATATAACCATGGCCGCTGCCGGTGGGCTTGGCCGAGTAGAGCTTGACCGCGCCGCCGATCGAATTCTTGCCGGCCAGCGTGCCCTGCGGCCCGCGCAGGATCTCGACCCGGTCAAGGTCGAGCAGGTCGAAGATCGAGCCCAGCATCGTGCCGTGGAACACATCATCGACATACATGCCCACGCCCGGTTCGAAGGCGAAGCTGCTGTCGTACTGGCCGATGCCGCGGATATAGACCTGCGCCGCCGGGCCAAAGGCCGAGCCGCCCGGACGGATGTTCACATTGGGCGCGAAGGCCGAGACATCGACCACGCTGCCCAGATTGCGCTGCTGGATCGAGGCGGAGTCCATCGCGGTGATGGCCAGCGGCGTGTCCTGCAATCGCTGCGTGCGGAACTGCGCGGTCACGACGATCTCGCCCGGGGGCGGCGTTTGTGCGGTTTCGGGCGCGGCCTGCTGGGCCAGCGCGGGCGCGCTCCAGCTGGCGGCGGCCAGAATGGCCAGGCTGCTGGCGGCCAGTATGCGGGCGCGTGGCGAAGTGGAATTGCAGTTGCCAGGCATCTTGTTCTCCCCTGAGATTTTGGTTTGGCACAAGGCTTCCGCACCAGCTTGTGCTGGCGCGGGCGTGCGTTTCCGGCCCCTTGATGTGGGTGCCGGCCGTTTGCATGTGGCGAGGGTGGCAGACGGCGGGGCAGGGCAGGCGCATGCCTGCGGCCCCGGTCCTGCGCTGGTCGATTAGGTCTGGTGGTCGGTCATGTCCAAACATCCCCCTTTGGCGTCGCTCTGCTGGCGATCTCGTGGGGTGCTTTTGGTTTATCTAGCAACCAATGTCAACGTGCTCGTCACAAGGGGGCGGTCAGCGTGTCTTCCACCTCGAGCGGGTCGATGGCATTGGCCAGCTCGAGATTGCTGAACATGCGGGCCAGATAGCCCAGCACGATCGTCTTTTCGTTGGGCGAGAAGCCGTCGAGCAGCAGCGCCTCGCGAGCCAGCGCAACCGAGACGATGCGGTCGTGCAGGGCATAGCCCTCGTCGGTCAGGGTGATCGGGCGCGAGCGTTTCGCCTCGCCAATACTGACCAGCCCGCGACTTTCGAGGGTTTGCATGGATCGGCTGGTAATTGACTTATTCATAACGAGAATTTCGGAAATTTCGGCCGCCGTCAAAGGGCCGGCATGGGCCACCACGGTGATGATTCGCGCCTCGTTGATGCCAATGCCGAAATGTTTGAGATAGATGCGCGACTGCCAGCGCTCCATGCCGTTGGCCAGAACGACAAGATAGTGCGGCACATAAAGGTGGCGGTCGATCACCTTGCGCGCGGAAGGGGCTGCGCGCGGGGCGGATTGAGGTTGGTCGGTCATGCCCCTTTTTGCGCGTTTCCAGCGCCGGGCACAAGCGCGACAACATCGCGCCCGATTGACATGTGTTGGTTGCCATGTAAACCAAATGGCGAGAGGAATGCCAAAGCGCGGCAAAAGTCGCGCACCGCGTTCAGCCCCACCCGCACGGCCCATCACGCACCATCAGATTCAGGACCGCCATGACAGACGCTCCCGCCACTGGCGCCCCTTGCGCGCCCACGCTCGATTTCGACCTTTTTTCGCCCGAAGCAATGGCCGCCCCCGACCATTACGATACGCTGATTCGCGAAACCGCCCCCGCGGTGTTCCTGTCGCGCCATAATGTCTGGGCGGTGGGGCGCCATGCCGATGTCCATGCTGTGTTTTCTGACTGGCAGACCTTTTCCTCCGCCTCGGGCACGGGCTTCACCAATATCAAGCGACAGGAGAACTGGCGCCAGCCCAGCCTGATCCTGGAAAACGATCCGCCCCAGCATGGCAAATATCGCCGGATCATGAACCGCATCCTTTCGCCCGCCGTGCTGCGCCGCCTGCGCGAGGATTTCGCCAACACCGCTGAGCGGATCGTGGATGCCGCGCTGGAAAAGGGCGAGGTCGATCTGGCCGTTGATCTGGCCGAGGCTTTTCCTTTTGCCGCCTTGCCCGATGCGGTGGGCTTTCGAAAAGAGGACCGGCGCAATCTGCTCATCTATTCCGAGCTGAATTTCAATGCGATGGGCGAAAAGAACGAGCTTTATCGCGCCGCACTGGCCCGTGCCGAACCGATTATGGACTGGGTGGTCGAAAATTGCCGCCGCGAGGCCGTGGCCCCCGACACATTGGGCGCGGCGATCTTTGCCGCCGCCGATGATGGCGAGATCACCGAGGAGGAAGCGGGCCTGCTGGTGCGCATCTTCATTTCGGCGGGCATGGACACGACCATCAACGGCATCGGCCTGACCTTGCAGGCCTTGGCCCAATCCCCCGACGCGTGGGGCCGCCTGCGCGCCGATCCTTCGCTGGCCCGCGCGGCCTTCGATGAAGGGCTGCGCTATCAGGCGCCAAGCCCCTATATCGGGCGCACCACCACGCGCGAAACGGAGATTGGCGGCGTGCGCATCGGGGCGGAGCAAAAAGTCATTCTGTTCATCGCGGCCGCCAACCGTGATCCGCGCCAGTGGGAGCAGCCCGACACGTTCCAGATCGACCGCAAGACCTCGGGCCATCTGGCCTTCGGCTTTGGCATCCACGCTTGCGTGGGCCAGATGATGGCGCGCCTTGAGGCCGATGTGCTGATCCAGACCATCGCGCGCAAGGTGGCCCGCATCGAGATAACCGGCGAGGCCAAATGGCAGCGCATAAACTGGCTGCGCGGCCTTACCAGCCTGCCCGTCCGGCTGGAGCGCGCGTGATGCAGGAAACCGCCTATCCGCCCCCGTTGCGGGCATGGCTGGTGATCGCCTTGTTGCTGCTGGCCTATACGGTAGCCTTTGTTGATCGCCAGATCCTGAGCCTGATGGTTCAGCCGATCCGGGCCGATCTGGGCCTC
>DATMUT010000341.1:0-4315 GCA_035563755.1 Novosphingobium sp. | reverse complement strand
CCGGATGGGCAAAGCCCACCGCCGCCAGATGCGACTTGGCGATGGGGCCGGTGACGATCCCGCCAGCCGCGCCGCTTGCCGCAAGATCCGCCGCCAGCGTCAGCGAAGCCAGCGCGAGGCGGGCGCCATCGGCATCGGGCGCGCCGGAGTGGTATGCGTCATCCATCGCGCCCAGAACCGGCAGCGCCCGGTCGAACACATCCGCCGCCTCTTCCGGGGCGGAGATGGCGGCCACCGGCAGATCAATCCCTCGCGAAGCCGCCGCCGCGTGCAGCACCCGCGCGCCTCCCACGACAAAGAAGGGCGACAGGCCAGCCTCGCGGCGCGAGGCCCAGGCTGCCGCAATCAGTTCCGGGCCAACGCCGGCCGGATCGCCCAGCGATACGGCCAGCGGCAGAGGCGCATGGTTTTCCGGCAAATCAGTTATACTCGATGATGGCGTCGCGGCGAAGGTCGCGCAGGTACATCTGCGCGCGCTTGTTGACGCGGTCGTCTTCCATCTGCGCCATCAGGTCGTCGAAGTTGGGGCCATTGTCGGCCTTGGGGTCGTCGCGGCCGCACAGCATCAGCACGCGCACGCCTTCGGCCACCGAGCCAAAGGGCGGGGTCGATTCGCCAATGCCCAGCTTGAGCAGCGTGTCCTGCAGGGCGCTGGGCAGGTCGCGCGCCTTGATCTGGTCGTTGGTGACGACGTTCGCGCCCAGTTGCTTGGCCACCGCATCGACGCCGCCGCAGCCCTTGGCGCCCTTGATTGCCGTGTCGAAACCGGCGGCGCGCTTGGACGCTTCGGCCTCGGACAGGCCGGCGGGGAAGGTGATCGAGATCTGCTTGAGGGCCAGGATCGCATCGCGCGGATCGGCGGTCAGCACCTGCCGCTTGTCGATCATGTAGAGGATCGAAAAGCCGCCGCGCAGCTCGATCGGGCCAGACAGCTGCCCCGGGCTCATCTCGCGCGCGGCAGTGGCCAGCTCGCCCGGCAGCTGCGCCAGGCGGATCCAGCCCAGATCGCCGCCCACAGCCTTGGTCGAGGCTTCGGAATACTGGCGCGCATAGGCGACAAAGCTGCCGCCTTCCTTCAGCTGGTCCATGATGCGCTTGGCATTGTCGGCCACTACAGCGCGGCTCTCGGGCGTGGCCGAGAGGTAGATTTCGCCCAGGCGGTATTCCTCGGTGCCCTTGGCCGCCTTCATGCGGTTGAGCAGTTCGCTCACTTCCTCGTGGCTGACGTTGACGAAGGGCTGCACGTTGCGGCGCAGCACCCGCTGCCACGAAATCTCGCCCCGGATCTGGCGCTTGAGCGAGGTGGGCGAGGAGCCGATGCGGTTGAGATAGGCATCGAGCGCAGAGACCGTCTGCTTGAAGTTCTCTTGCGCGACGCGGGCGTAGGTGGCGTCAATTTCGGCCGGGTCGATGGTGATCTCGGCGTTCTTGGCTTCCTGGATCTGCAGCGTCTCGTCGATCAGGTTGCGCAGCACCTGCTGGCGCAACTGCTCGACTTCCTCGGGCTGCAGCTTGCCCGGATTGGCCGCCAGCACCAGCGCCAGGCGCTGGTTCACGTCGGTGCCGGTAATGATGTCGCCGTTCACAACGGCCGTGGCCCGGCGCAGGTTGGGGTTGCCCGTGCCGAACATGGTCACGTTCTGCGGCAGGTTGAGCGAGGCGGCCGAATTGCCGGCTGCAGGCGCTGCCGGGCTGGCCTTGGCCGCGGCCACAGGTGCCGGAGCGGGGGCTGCCGGCTTGGTGCGCTTGGCGGCCCATGCCGCATCGCCCGCCACGGCCGAAGCCAGCAGCGAAGCGCCTGCCACCATGCCCAGCGCCATGCGCGCGCGCTGACCGACCCGACCGGGGATCTGCAAAACCGTCTGTCGTGCTTCACCACCATGCGAAGCGCGCTTGTAATTGTGAACAGTCACCTTGCCGTCGATCCTGTCTATCGGCCGCCCACCCCGGTTGGGGCGGGCACACCCGAGCCTTCTCTCACCGGACGGCTGAACCTTGGCTGAGCCGTCCCCCTGCATGTCCTGCCGTCACCCGTGCCTGCCTGCGGGAACAGGCGGGCAGGGGGGCGATAGCCTGTTTGATGGCCCCTGCCAACCGGCGCGCGCGCGCGGCCCGCGCTTTGGCGTTCGTCTTAGTGGAAACCGATGTTCTTCAGCGCGAAATGCACTTCAAAGCTGCTGCCGCGCGTGGCGTCGCCGATGGTCACGTAATCGCGCCGCCAGGTCACATCCACCTGGAAGCAATCGGACTGGAACGAGAGGCCAAGGCGCGTGCGCAGCGGCTGGAAAGAGGACACTGGCTGGCCGGTCACCAGATTGTTGTTCGACATGTCGAACACGCCCGAGCCGAACAGCGACCAATAGCGCGCAAAGGCCACGCGGGCCGAGGCGCGCGCCTCGTTGCTGTCCTGCAAATCCTCGAGCGCGGAGGCGATGTTGCGGTTCAGGCGCGCATAACCCAGCTCGAAATAGGTCTGGTCCGAGCCGATCGTGGCGTCCACCTCGTTACGGCGGAAGGCAAGGCTGCCCTTGTCGAGGCGATAGCGGTGGGTGATCTTGAAGAAGTCGCGATACCGCAGTTCGGTGCGCCCGACGATGTCGGACAGGCGGTCGTTCAGCCCCGTCCCTTGCGGGAACAGCACGTCTAGGTTGGTCATGCGATAGGACTGGCCCACCGTCGCATTCACCCGCCAGCGCGACCGCTCGAGGCTCCAGTCGAAGCCATAGGTGAAGCGCGTGCCATCCTCGATCCGGTCATAGCCGGGGAAGCGGTTGAGCGCGAAGAGGTTGACGTCCTCAAGCTCGATCGCGCGCGCGTCCTCGTTGGGGATCGACAGGTTGGGGGTGTGGGGCACGACCACCATCTGCACATGCGGGGTCAGCACCTGCGTGCCCCCCAGCGCCGAGCCGACCAGCGGCCAGGTAACGTCGACCGCGCCCAGCACCATGCCGCGCGTCTGCCATCCGGGCAGGCCCTGATAGAGCGTGGAATTGGTCAGGGCGTTGTTACTGGAGTGATAGGCATCGCCCCGCGCCAGGGCGGTAAAGGTGATCTGCTGGCCCCAGGGCGTGACCTTGCGCATGTCCCAGCGGGCGCTCGCAAAAGCGCGCTGCGTGTCCTGCCCGGCGCTGCGGCTGATGGCCAGCGTGTTGGCCTCGAATTCCAGCTGCCCGCCCAGCACCTTTTCGGACGGGCGGATGCGCCAGTCGATCAGCGGCAGGGCGATGGGCACCTGGCCCTGCAATTCGTTCGTGCGCAGCGTCTGGAACGCCCAGCCCGAGATCGACAGATAGCTCTTGTCGCCAATGCGCTCGGCATTCACGGTCGAGCGCAGCAAGTCGTCGCCGTTGATGTTGTAGCGCGAGAGGAACGTGCGGTCGGACGCCAGGCGCCCTGAAAACGCCACGCTCCATTCGGGCGTGAGCTGGAACTTGCCGTTGACATCGACCGCGCCGCGAAGCTGTTCGGTGGCGCTGGCCGTATCGCCCGACACCGGGATCACCGTCGATCGCGTGACCCAGCCGGTCAACTGATAGGCGCCGATGTCGGTCAGCGCGCGGTAGCGCATCTTCACCATCGGGTCCGACTTGGTGAACAGCGTGCCCGTCATCGTCAGGTCGCGATTGTCGGCCAGACGCGCGTAATAGGTGCTCGACAGTTCGAGGCCGTTGGCCGCCGACATGCGGAAATCGGGGATAAGAAAGCCCGAGAGCGCCCGCCCGTCGGTGGCGATGACCAGGCTGGGCATGGGCAGGATGCGCACGCCAAACAGCGCCAGACGCGCCGCCTTGAAACGCACCAGCTTCTTGTCGGGATCATAGGTGACGTGGTTGGCCGTGACCTGCCAGCTGGGCGTTTTCGAGCAGCCTTTCGAATCGACCACATCGCAGCCGGTATAGGACACGCGGGTGAGCAGCACCTGCCCGTTTTCGATCCGCTGGCCCTTGGCCGCGGCCAGCCGCCCGCCCTCGCGCAGCAGCATCAGCATGTTTTCGGTCGTGGCCAGCGACAAGTCGTCGGTCAGGTCCATCTCGTCGGTCAGCAACTCGTTGCCGGTGCGATCGACAACGCGGATGTGGCCGGTGGCGTGAATCTTGCCGGTATCGCGGTTCCATGTGACGACATCGGCGCGCACGGTCTGCTTGTCGCGCTTCATGAACACGCGGCCCGTGGCGGTGACGAGCGAGTTCTTCTCGTCATAGGTGACTTCGTCGGCCTCGAAGTCGATGGGCTTGGTCTTGTCGTCCTGGTCCGAGGGTGATGTTGCGGCAGGCAGGGGCGCCGCCTCGGCCGGGGCGGGCGCATCGACAGACTG
>DATMUT010000340.1:0-3494 GCA_035563755.1 Novosphingobium sp. | reverse complement strand
TACACTTCCTGGTCGCGGCCGTTGACGGTGATCTTGCCCGAGCCGGGCTTGATCCACACGCGGGCCACGGCGTCCTTGCGGCGGCCGGTGGCGTACGAGCGGCCCTGGGCGTCGACTTCGCGCTCGCGCAGGGGAGCGGTGGGCGCCTTGGGGGCGGCGTCGATGGCGTCGGCAACGGTGGTGCCGGCCAGATCGGCGAGGGTGTTCAGAGTGTCAGCCATTATGCGCCAACCTTGTTCTTGCGGTTGAGGGCAGCAACGTCGAGCGGCTGGGGCTGGGTGCCGCCATGCGGGTGCTCGGTGCCGGCATACAGGTGCAGGGCGCGCATCTGGTCGCGGCCCAGAGGACCACGGGGGATCATGCGCTCAACGGCCTTTTCAAGAACGCGCTCGGGGAAGCGGCCTTCCAGAACCTTGGCAGCGGTCACTTCCTTGATGCCGCCAGCGTAACCGGTGTGCTTGTAGTACACCTTGTTCTTCAGCTTGTTGCCGGTCAGGCGCACCTTGTCGGCGTTGATCACGACGACATGGTCGCCGCAGTCGACGTGGGGCGTGTAGCTCGGCTTGTGCTTGCCGCGCAGGGTGTTGGCGATGACCACGGCCAGACGGCCCAGGACAAGCCCTTCGGCATCGATGAGATGCCACTTCTTTTCGACCGCTGCCGGCTTAACCGACTGGGTCACCTTGGTGAGTGCCTTCATGGCAGTGATTCCCATATGAATAGCAACCCCGCCGGCACGGGCCAGCGGGGGACGGGGTGCCTTTCACGCAAAGTGGCCCGAGAGTCAAGATTGGCGACGGATTTCCGCGGGTTTGCGTGGAGGTAAAATAATACCGTCAGTTTTCCTGCGCCTTTTGGCCGCCCTCGCCCGGCGCCCCCAGCCAGGCCAGCGTGGCCGGCGCGCCCGCATCGCAGCGCCACCCCAGAATCGCAGGTTCTTCATAGGGATGCAGCGCGCCCAGCCGCTTTATCGCAGCCTCCAGCAGCTGCGCATTGGTCTTGAACAGCACGCCCGTCTCGCGCCCCTCGCCCCGTTGGCCGCGCCAGACATAAAGCGAGCGCATGGGCGGCAGGATGTTGGCGCAGGCCACCAGCCCCTCGCCCAGCAGCGAGTCGGCCGCCGCCACGGCACTCGCCTCGTCGGGAAACGGGCACCAGATCAGCGCGGCGTCAGGCAGGCTCACAGGCTGGTGGCCGGGCGCCGGCCCAGCGCATGCGCGCCCCAGGCCACCGCCACCACCAGCAGCGCGCCAACCAGCTGGTGCAGCACCGCCAGCCACAGCGGCACGCCGGCCATGACCGTGGCGATGCCCAGCAGCACCTGCGTGCCAAAGGTGATGTGAATGGCCACCGCCGGCGCGCGCGCGCCGCTGCGCTTGATCTTGCGCGCCATGACCACCAGCATGGCCACCACCACCCAGGCCCACCAGCGATGGATGAAATGCACCACCGCCGGATCGGCCGTGAGGTCGCCATAAAGACCCCTACCCGCCTGCGACGGGCCAGGCCAGAAGTGGCCGTTCATCAGCGGCCATTCGTCGGTCACGCGGCCTGCGCGCAGGCCCGCCATCAGCGCGCCATACTTGAGCTGCGTTGTCAGCACCAGCGCCGCCAGCAGGCCCAGGCCCGTGAGCCGCGCGGGCCGCGCCCGCCGATCATCGGCCAGCGCTATAAGGTCGAGCGCGGTCCACACCATGCCCGCCAGCGTGAACAGCGCCGTGATCAGATGCGCGGCCAGCCACACCGGCGCCACTTCGGTCATGCCCGGCTTCAGGCCCGATGCCACCATCAGCCAGCCCAGCGTGCCCTGCAGCCCGACCAGCGCCATCAGCGCGAACAGGCGCCAGAAATAGCCGCGCGGAATTTGCCGGCGCAGCGCGAACCACACCAGCCCCAGCCCCACGCCCATGCCGATGATGCGGCCCAGCACGCGGTGGATGTATTCCCAGAAGAAGATGCCCTTGAACTGGGCCAGGTCCATGCCCGAATGCACCGCGCCATACTGGTCGATCTGGCGATAGTGGTCGAACTCGGCCTGCCATTGCGCCTCGCCCAGCGGGGGAATGATGCCGGTGATGGGCTTCCACTGGGTGATCGACAGGCCCGATTCGGTCAGCCGCGTGATGCCGCCCACCACCACGATGGCCACCACCAGCGCCGCCAGCACCAGCAGCCAGACCGCCAGAACGCGCGGGGCGCCATTTCGGGCCGAGGAGGAAGAGCGCTGTCGGTTCATGGCGGGTGTCCTGTGGGTGGTGCGTTGCGCGGTGAATGGGGAACAAGCGGCGCCTGTGCAAGAGGTTGTGCGTGGGCGAGGTGCTTTCAAAACGGGCCTGCCAAAAGGCCCCTGCCCGCTCGGCTCGTCCTGTTTCATCGTGCTGCCCCTTGCATGATGATACAACATTACATATCTGATGCCCCATGGCCCTGCATGTTTCCCAGCCCTTCCGCCAGCGACTCGACCGTCTGGGTGTGTTCATTTCGGCCTTGTGCGTGGTGCATTGCGTGTCGGGGCTGGTGCTGGTCACGTTTCTGGGCATTGGCGGCACGTTGCTGCTCGACCCGCGTGTGCATGAATATGGGCTGGCGATAGCGGTTGTGGTGGGCGCGCTGGGGCTGGGCTTTGGCGCGCTGCGGCACAGGCGCATGGGGCTGGTGGCGCTGGGCGGCACGGGCCTTGCGCTCATGGCGCTGGGGCTGGTCGTGCCTCATGGCCTGCCCGAGGCGATTGCCACCATCATCGGCGTTACCTTGGTGGCCACGGCGCATATCAGGAACTTGCGCCATCACGCCTGAGGGTTCATGGGGCTTGACCCTATGAGCGATAGTCTTTCCCTGATCGTGAACGGCGAGCAGCGCCGCATTGCCCCGGGCGCCAGCGTGGCCGATCTGGTCGCCGACATTGGCCTGAACCCGGCCAAGGTCGCGGTCGAGCGCAATGGCGCCATCGTGCCGCGCAGCACTTTGGCCGATGTCGCGCTGGCCGATGGCGACGCTCTTGAAATCGTGCATTTTGTCGGAGGTGGTGACGTGGTGGCGGATGTGACGCAAGCCTATGATGACAGCTGGACCGTGGCGGGGCGCACCTTCCGTTCGCGGCTGATCGTGGGCACGGGCAAGTACAAGGACTTCGCCCAGAACGCGGCCGCGCTCGAGGCGTCGGGCGCCGAGATCGTGACCGTGGCCGTGCGCCGCGTCAACGTGTCGGACCCCAAGGCGCCGATGCTGACCGACTATATCGACCCCAAGAAGATCACCTACCTGCCCAACACCGCCGGCTGCTTTACGGCCGAGGACGCCATCCGCACGCTGCGCCTGGCGCGCGAGGCGGGCGGCTGGGATCTGGTCAAGCTCGAGGTGCTGGGCGAGGCGCGCACGCTGTATCCCGACATGCGCGAAACCCTGCGCGCCACCGAAGTGCTGGCCAAGGAGGGCTTCCTGCCCATGGTCTATTGTGTGGACGACCCCATCGCCGCCAAGCAGCTTGAGGAAGC
>DATMUT010000339.1:0-4630 GCA_035563755.1 Novosphingobium sp. | reverse complement strand
AGTGGTTGTAGTCGGTCGCCCGGTCGCCCGCGAGGCGCCAGATGGCATCGGCCGTCTGCCAGCCCAGCCGCAGCGATTGCGCCGCATTGCCCGGCAAGGCCATGATCGACTGCGCGCGGCGCAGCGCTTCTTCGTAGCCGCGCTGCGCATCCAGCCGCGCCACAATGAGCGAACGCACCCGCTCGCGCACCGGCATTGCCGCCAGCGCTCCGGCGGGCAGTGCGCCCGCCATCGCCAGATCGACATGCGCAATCCACGCCGAGATCATCGCCATCGGCCCGTCGACAAAGGCATAATGCGCCACCTCGGGGTCGATGCCGGTTTCGGCAGCCGCCGCCTGTACGGCCGCCTCGCTCCACCCGTCAAAAGCGGCGGCGGCGGCCAGCGCGGGGGCCAGCGTCAGACGAATGTCCGTCAGCGTGGACTGGGCTGTGTCAGCCATCGGTAAAGGGCTCCTAGAAGGTGGGACCATAGACGCGCCCGCCACCTGCCGCCTTGGGCTTGGTGTTGGCATTGATCTCGGTCAGCATGTTGTCGTTGCGGTCCAGCTTGGCGTAATCGCGCGCCGAGCGGCCCGAACTGTCGGTGCGATCAGGGTCGGCGCCGGCCTTGAGCAGGGCGCGCAGCAGCGGGATGTCGCGCCGGTGCACAGCGCCGATCAGCGGCGTTTCGCCGGTGGGGCCGGTCTCGTCCACGCGCGCGCCGCCGGCAACCAGCAGCTGCACGCCCTCGAGGAAGCCCAGATTGGCCGCCAGCACCAGCGGCGTGTCACCGCGATTGTTGTGGATGTTCGGGTCGGCGCCCTTGGCCAGCAGGAAGCTGATCCAGGTACCATCGCGCCGGGCCGTGACGATGTGCAGGGCGGTGTCGCCACTGGTCACGTCCTGGGTATTCACCAGCTGCGAGCCGGGTTCGGACAGGGCGTCGGTCACTTCCTGCCCTTCCTTCTTCTTCACCGATTCCAGAAACTTGTATGCCTTGGTGAACTGGGCCGCCGCAGGGTTCGGCATGGCCATCATCACGCCCAGCGCCGCCGCCAGCAGGGGCCGGGCGACTCGCGAAAACCGGGTTGCATTCACAGTCTTAGTCCTCCTTTGCGCTTCTCGCGCGCACCGACGCACCCTGCGGCCGCGCGCAATCGCACCTTGCCAGCGGGGCTGTAGCAGGTCATGGACTTGGGCGCCATGACCATGCCTTGCAAATCCTCACCGGGCAAATCCTCACTGGGCAAAGCCCTACTGACCCTCATGCTCGGCGCCGTGCTGGCCACTGGCGGCTGCGGATCGCATCAGGCCGGCAGCGCAGAGCAGCCCCCGCTGGCGGGCGCTGCCATTGGCGGCCAGTTCACCCTTGTCGACAAGACCGGCAAGACGGTGCGCTGGACCGACATGACCGGCCACTACCGCATCGTCTATTTCGGCTACACCTTTTGCCCCGATGCCTGCCCCACCGACATGATGGTGGCCATGCGCGGGCTGGATATCTACGCCCGGCAGCACCCGCAAAAGGCGGCCAATATCGTGCCGCTGTTCATCTCGATCGACCCGGCGCGCGACACGCCGCAGGTCGTGGGTGAATTCGCCGCCCATTTCTCGCCGCGCCTCGTGGGGCTGACCGGCTCGCCGCAGCAGGTCGAGCAGGCAGCCAAGGCCTTTGCCGCCTATTACGCGCGCGGCAAGGAGACCTCGGGCGGCTATCTGATGGACCATAGCCGCATCGCCTATCTGATGGCGCCCAACGGCGACCCCATCACCATGCTGCCAGTCGACAAGGGCGCCGAGGCGGTGGCCGCCGACCTGGACAAGTGGGTGAAATGAGCGGCCCGCCCAAAGACAGCGCCAAACGCGAGCGCTTTTGGGAAATCCCCCTGCACCGCCTGTCGAAGGACGAGTGGGAAGCGCTGTGCGACGGCTGCGGCAAATGCTGCCTGCACAAGGTCGAGGACGAGGACACCGGCGACATCTACATGACCAATGTCGCCTGCAAATTGCTGGACCTGCGCACGGGCCAGTGCAGCGACTATCGCAACCGGCGCGATTTCGTGCCCGATTGCGTTCGGCTGACGGCAAAGCTGGCCGGGCGGCTGAGCTGGCTGCCCGAAACCTGCGCCTATCGCCGCCTGGCCCACGGCCAGCCCCTGCCCGAATGGCACTACCTGCTCTCGGGCGATACGCAGGGGGTGCATCGCGCAGGCGCCTCGGTCATTGGCAAGGCGATTTCGGAAACGCTTGCCGGGCCGCTGCAAAACCATATCATCTGGCCCGAAGGGATGGCCCCGCTCGAACTCGAGACGGTCGAGGACGAACCCGAAGATCAGGATTGAGGAGCGCGATGCTCGACTGGCTGCGCCGCCGCGCACCTGCCATTCCCGAAATCGAAGTTGCGGGCCGGCGCGTGCCGGTGGCCATCCGCCGCCTGGCCAATGCCCGCCGCATGACCTTGCGCGTGGCCGCCGATGGCAGCGAGATCCGCATCTCGATACCGCGCTGGGGCCGCGATGCCGATGCGCTCGACTTTGCCCGCCTGCGCCTCGACTGGATCGAGATGCAACTGGCGCGCAATGCGCCCCCCTCGCCTCCCGGCCCGGGCACGGCGCTGCCCTATCGCGGCGCATTGCTCACCATCCGGCACGATCCGGCCGGGCGGCGAACCCCGCGCGTACTGGAGAACGCCCTGGTGCTGGGCGGCCCACCCGACGCCATCGAGCAGCGCCTTGTACGCTGGCTCAAGGCCGAGGCGCGGGCGCATTTCGCGCGCGATCTGGCCGATTACTCGCCGCGCGCCGGCGTGCCCCTGCCCCCGCTGGCCTTGACCAATGCGCGGGCACGGTGGGGCAGCTGCTCCTCGCAAGGGACGGTGCGGCTCAACTGGCGGCTGGTGATGGCGCCTGATGCCGTGCGCCGCTCGGTGGTGGCGCATGAGGTCGCGCATCTGGTGCATTTCGACCATTCGCCGCGCTTTCACGCGCTGCTGGGCGACCTGTTCGAAGGCGATCTCGATGCCGCCAACCGCTGGCTCAAACGCCACGGCCGGTCGCTCTACACGCATTTTGGCTGAAACGCTGGCGAAAGCGGCCAAGAACGCCTATCTGGGCTCCATGCTCTTCAAGCGCAAGAATTCGATGTGGCGCGATGTGTCACCCACCGGCGCGATCGGTGATTTCCTGGCGGTTTATCGTTCGGCCGGGCCGAATCGCTGGCGCTATGTGCTGGGCGCGCTGGGCGCCACCGGCCTCGTCTTCTCGCTCATCGTGCGCGAGGAACACCGCATCGACCCGCGCGAACCCAAGATCACCTACATCAACAGCTGGCGCGAAAACCGCAGCGACGCCGAGATCCGCGCCTCGAACATCGCCAACCAGCGCATCAAGGACCAGATCGCCGCCGAGCAGAAGAAGAGCGACGAGGAACTGCGCAACATCTACAAGACGATCGGGCGCCTCTCGGGCATGGATGTGAACGCCATCGAGCGCAAGGCACAGGCCGACCGCGAGGCAGAAGCCCGCGCCAAGCAGGCCAATACCGACCACGCCGAGGCCCTGCGCAAACCGCCCGCGCAAACCGCCACGAAACCGTGACGCGCCCGGCGTGATCGACGCACAGGACCAGCGCTGGCTGGCGGCCGCTGCCCGCCTGGCCGGGCGGGCACGGCCGGGTTCGCGCCCCAATCCGGGCGTGGGGTGCATTATTGTGCGCGACGGCCGCGTGGTGGCCCGAGGCTGGACTCAGGCCGGCGGGCGCCCCCATGCCGAAGCGGTCGCGCTGGCCATGGCCGGTGACGCAGCGCGCGGCGCCACGCTTTACGTCACGCTCGAACCTTGCGCGCATCGCTCGGCGCGTGGGCCGGCCTGCGCCGATCTGGTCGCGGCATCGGGCGCGGCGCGGGTAGTCATCGGCTGCGGCGACCCGGACCCGCGCACCGCAGGCGAGGGCATGGCCCGCCTGCGCGCCGCCGGCATTCTTGTCGAACTGGCCGACTGCCCGCAAGCCCGCGAAAGCCTTGCCGGTTACCTTACCCAGTGCATGGCCGGGCGGCCGCATGTCACGCTCAAGCTGGCCACCTCGCTCGATGGCTGCATCGCGCTGGCCAATGGCGAAAGTCAGTGGATCACCGGGCCGCAAGCGCGCGCGCACACCCACGCCATGCGCGCGCAGGCCGAGGCCATTCTGGTGGGCGGCGGCACGCTGCGCGCCGATGCGCCGCGCCTCGACGTGCGCCTGCCCGGGCTGGAAGCGCAAAGCCCGGAACGCTGGGTGCTCACGCGCGGCGCGGCGCCCGAAGGCTGGCGCGCCCTGTCCTCGCCGCAGGCCATTGGCGCGGAAATGCCGGATATCCAGTACCTTTTCGTCGAGGGCGGCGGGCAGACGGCGGCCGCTTTCCTGCGCGCCGGGCTGGTCGACAGGCTGCTGCTGTATCGCGCGCCGGTGCTGATTGGCGGCGGGCGGCCCTGCATTGGCGACATTGGCCTTGCCCGGCTGGACGATGCGCATGGAAAATGGCGATTTGTCGATGCGCGCCGGCTTGGCAACGACCGGCTTGAGGTCTACGACTGCGCGCCATGTTCACCGGCATCGTAACCGCAATCGGCACCATCCGCGAAAGCCGCGGCACCAGCGACATTCACGCAGTC
>DATMUT010000338.1:0-4627 GCA_035563755.1 Novosphingobium sp. | reverse complement strand
ACGGCGATGAAATGACCAAAATCATCTGGCAGTGGATCCGCGAGCGGCTGATCCTGCCTTACCTCGACATCGACCTGAAGTACTACGATCTCTCGGTCGAGAGCCGCGACGCGACCAACGACCAGATCACCATCGACTCGGCCAACGCGATCAAGCAGTATGGCGTGGGCGTGAAGTGCGCCACCATCACCCCGGACGAGGCGCGCGTCACCGAGTTCAACCTGAAGGAAATGTGGAAGTCGCCCAACGGCACCATCCGCAACATCCTGGGCGGCGTTGTTTTCCGCGAGCCGATCGTGATCTCGAACGTGCCCCGTCTGGTGCCGGGCTGGACCGACCCCATCGTGGTTGGCCGTCACGCCTTTGGTGACCAGTACCGCGCGACCGACTTCAAGGTTCCCGGCCCGGGCAAGCTGCGCCTCGTGTTCGAGGGCGAGGACGGCCAGGTCATCGACCGCGAAGTGTTCAAGTTCCCCGCGCCGGGCGTGGCCATGGCCATGTACAACCTCGACGAGTCGATCCGCGATTTCGCCCGCGCCTCGTTCAACTACGGCCTGGCGCTGGGTTGGCCGGTGTATCTGTCGACCAAGAACACCATCATCAAGGCCTATGACGGCCGCTTCAAGGACCTCTTCACCGAGATCTTCGAGACCGAAGGTTTCGCCGAGAAGTTCAAGGCTGCCGGCATCCACTACGAGCACCGCCTGATCGACGACATGGTCGCCTCGGCGCTCAAGTGGTCGGGCAAGTTCGTCTGGGCCTGCAAGAACTACGACGGCGACGTGCAGTCGGACATCGTGGCGCAGGGCTTTGGCTCGCTGGGCCTGATGACCTCGGTGCTGATGAGCCCCGATGGCAAGACCGTCGAGGCCGAGGCCGCGCACGGCACCGTGACGCGCCACTATCGCCAGCACCAGCAGGGCAAGGCGACCTCGACCAACCCGATCGCCAGCATCTTCGCCTGGACGCGCGGCCTGGCCTATCGCGGCAAGTTCGACAACACCCCCGAGGTGGTCAAGTTCGCCGAGACGCTGGAGAAGGTCTGCATCGAGACCGTCGAGAGCGGCAAGATGACCAAGGACCTCGCGCTGCTCATCGGCCCGGAACAGAGCTGGATGACCACCGAGCAGTTCTTCGAGGCCATCGTGCAGAACCTCGAGACCGAGATGGCCAGCTGGGCGTAAGCGCCCCGCCACCATCGGCAAAAGAAGAGGGGACCGGGCAATCCGGTCCCCTTTTCGTTAGTGGGGCATCATGCGGCGCCCATGCTGAAAAGGCGCCGCCGGCCCAGGCGGCACAAGGCCGCCACTTTCGGGTCGGCTTTAACCGCCCTGTTTTGCGTTCACAGCCAGCAATTGCCCGCCCTCGCGCTTTTTGGCGATAGCGGCCAGCTCGCCCTGCGCGATCCGGCTGTCGGGGTCGTCGATCAGGCTGTCGCGATAGGCGCGCTCGGCCCCATCCCAATCCTTGCGGTCATACAGCAGGAAGCCCAGCCCGCGCAGCGCTGCCGCATGGTCACGGCGATATTGCCCGGCATGACCCGGCGCCTCGGCCAGTTTGCGCGCGGCGTCATAGGCGCCCCACGCCTTCTCGGCCTGGCCGGTCTGGCGATAGGCATAGCCCAGTTCGACAAAATAATGCGGATAGGAGGGCGACAGATGCGTAAGCCGCTCGAGCGCAGCCACCGCCTCGCCCTTGCGGCCCATTTCGGTCAGCGCATAGGCCTGCAGGAACAGCGCATCGCAATTCTCGGCCGAGAGCAGTTCGACCTGACGATCAGCCGCTGCCATGCCCAAATAGGCCAGCCCCTCCATCTGGTCATGCGCGCAGTACAGCACCGCATGGCCGCGCCCGCGTGCATCAATGCCGGCCAGCACCGGCGCGATGCGGGCCAGCGCCTCGGCATGGCGGCCCTGCTGCAACAGGTTGCGCGCGTCATCAACCACGGCGGCCGCATCGGTCACAACACCACCACCGCGCGGCGCCTTGGTCAGCGCGCTGTGCGAAACAGGCGCGATCATCCCGCCGGCCCAAGCCGTTACGGGCGCAAAAGCCCCACCAACAATTGCCGTGAAAGACAACACAGCCGGCAACGCCGCCCGGAGTCCTTTCCCCAAGTGCCGCATGCATCCTCGCAATATGTACTTATTATCGAGCGAGTGTAACACAACATCGCCGCCGCGAAAGGGCAATTTTCCGCCCGATTGACTGGCCTCGCACCGCCCGCCCGCGGGTGACAATCCGCCCCCCATCCCCTAGGCTGCCCCGCATGACAGAGGCTGCCTTCATTCCGTCCTCGCCACTGGGCGACGCACTGGTCATTCTGGGGTCGGCGGGCATCGTCATTCCGGTTTTCGCGCGCGCGCGCATCACGCCGGTCATCGGCTTCATTCTGGTGGGGCTGCTGGTGGGGCCATACGGGCTGGGGCGGCATGTGTTCGATGTGCCGTGGCTGGCCTATGTCACCATTTCCGACCCGGAATCGCTCAAACCCTTTGCCGAATTCGGCATCATCCTGCTGCTGTTCTCGGTCGGGCTAGAGCTGTCCTTCGTGCGCCTGTGGGCGATGCGGCGCTCGGTGTTCGGGTTGGGCGCGGCCGAACTGCTTGGCTCGGCGGCCATCCTCGGGGTGTCGCTGGCCTTCATGGGCGAAGGCATGGCGGGGGCGATGGGCCTTGGCCTGGCGCTGGCCATGAGCTCGACCGCGCTGGTGCTGCCCATCGCGGGCGCGCATACGCCGGTGGGCCGCGCCGCGCTCGCAATGCTGCTGTTCGAGGATCTGGCGCTGGTGCCGATCATCTTCCTGCTGGGCGCGCTGGCGCCCCATGCGCAGGGCAGCGGCCTTGCCGCGATGTGGCACACGCTGCTCTATGGGCTGTTGGCCGTGGCGGCGCTGCTGGTGGTCGGGCGCTTCGTGCTGCCGCCGCTTTTTGCCCAGGCCGCCCGCACCAAAAGCCCCGAGCTGTTCCTTTCGGCCAGCCTCATCGTCGTCATCGTCGCCTCTTTGGCCACCGCCAGCGCCGGGCTTTCGCCCATCGTCGGCGCGCTTATCGCCGGACTGCTGATCGCGGAAACCGAATACCACACCGAGGTCGAGGGCATTACCGCCCCGTTCAAGGGGCTGGCGCTGGGCATCTTCCTCATCACCATCGGCATGAGCATCGACCTGGCCATGGTGGCGCGCCACTGGCCGGCCATCCTGCTGGCAACAGGGGGCGTGGTGGTGGTCAAGGCGCTGGTCACATCGGGCCTGCTGCGCCTGACGGGCGCGCGCGCGGGGCTTGCCACCGAGGCCGGTATCCTGCTGGCCAGCCCGTCCGAATCAACGCTGATCGTGCTGGCCGCGGCCAGCAGCGCCAGCCTGATCCAGCCCGGCACCGCGCAATTCTGGCAGATCGTGACAGCGCTGGGCCTCACCGTCACGCCGGGCCTCGCCTGGCTGGGCCGCCGCCTTGCCCGCCGCGTCGACAGCGCCGGCCAGCCCTCGCCCGATCCGGCCGAGGAAAGCGCCGGGCGCACCATCATCATCGGTTTTGGCCGCGTCGGCATGCTGGTGGCCGACATGCTAGGCGCGCACGACAAGTCCTATATCGGCGTCGACAGCGACCCCGACATCATCGGCACCGCAGTGCGCGGCGGCTACAAGGCCTTCTTCGGCAACGCCAATTCCGCGCATGTCATGTCGCGCCTCGGCATCGACCAGGCCAGCGCCGTCATCCTGACCATGGACGAACCCCGCGCGGCGCAACGCATCGTCAAAAACCTGCGCGCCCGCTTCCCCGACCTGCCCATTCTGGCCCGCGCCCGCGATTCCGGCCACGCCGCCACGCTCTATCGCGCCGGCGCCACCCACGCCGTGCCCGAAGCGCTCGAGGCATCGCTGCAATTGTCCGAGGCGGTGCTGGTCGAACTGGGCGTGCCAATGGGCTTCGTCATCGCCTCGATCCACGAAAAGCGCGACGAATTCCGCGAACGCATCATGGAAGATGGCGGCCTGAGCGAAAAGCCCAAGCTGAAAAGCAGCACCCTGCGCGACCGGGCATAAGAAAAAGCCGCCGCAGGTTCCCCCGCGACGGCCTTTTTCCTTACTTTGCGCTGATCAACCGGCAATCACCGCCTTGACCGCCGCGATCGCCTGCGCGGCGCTGGCGCCGTCGGGGCCACCGCCCTGCGCCATGTCGGGCCGGCCACCGCCACCCTTGCCGCCCAGCGCCGCAACGCCCGCGCGCACCAGATCGACAGCGCTGATCCGCCCGGTCAGGTCGTCCGTTACCGCAGCCGCGATGCTGGCCTTGCCCTCGTTCACCGCGACAATGGCCGCAACGCCCGAACCCATGCGCTGCTTGGCCTGATCGAGCAAGCCGCGCAGTTCCTTGGCATCCAGCCCGTCGATCACCTGGCCCGAGAAGGTCACACCGGCAACCTCCTCGTCAGCCGCCTGCGCCGCGCCCGAACCGCCGCCCAGCGCCAGCGCCTTCTTCGCCTCGGCCAGCTCCCGCTCCAGCTTGCGCCGCTCGTCGAGCAGGGCGGCAACGCGCGCCTCCACCTCGTCGGGCGTGGTGCGCAGCGCAGCGGCCGTCGCCTTCAACTGCTCCTCGCGGGCCACGAACCACTGGCGCGCGCCCTC
>DATMUT010000337.1:0-20471 GCA_035563755.1 Novosphingobium sp. | reverse complement strand
GCCGGTCAGGCCGCTGCCCGCGCCACCTTGGCAGCAGGACTGGCCACAGCCCTTGTGGATGAACAGCCGAGCCCGGGCGGGCAGATCCTGCGCCAGCCCCCCACAGGCTATGCCGTTGCCGGCTGGATGGCCGCCCGCCTGTATCGCCCGCTGCGCCGCCTGCTGGCCACGACCGAAGCCAATATCGCGACAGCGCCCGGCCTGCACTGGCTGGGCGCCACCAGCGTGGCCGGCATCTGGCCCGAAGGCGACGGCTTTGCCCTGCACCTGTCGGGCGCTTCGGCCGGATTGCTGCGCGCGCGGCGAGTGCTGGTTGCCACTGGCTGTTATGACATGCCCGTGGCCCTGCCCGGCTGGACCTTGCCCGGCGTGCTGAGTGCTGGCGGCGTGCAGACCATGCTGAAGGCGCAGCAGGTGGTAGCGGGGCGGCGCTTTGTGCTGTTCGGCTCGCACCCCTTGCAACTGGTGCTGGCCCAGCAACTGGTCGAAGCCGGAGCCGATGTGGCCGCCGTGCTGTTCGCGCAGCCACGCGGGCGGATGCTGATCGACGCGCTGCCGCATCTGGCGGGGGCCATGCGTACGCCTGCGCCTTTGCTGGCCGCATTCGGGGCGACACTGGCGCTGCACAAGGCGGGCGTTCGCGTCGTTTATGATGCGGCTGTGCGCGCACTGCTGCCCAATGCCCGCGGCGACGAGTTGGGCGCGCTCGAATATGCCTCGGGCGGCGAGATTCATCGCATTGACTGCGACACGGCAGCGCAATGCTATGGCTTCCTGCCCCAATCGGACCTGCCTCGGCAGGCGGGCGCGCAGGTTGCCTGGGCGCAGCCGGCAGGCGGCTGGGCGACCCTTTGCGACGGATGGATGCGCTCGAGCGTGCCGGGCCTGTATGTGGCGGGCGAAACCACTGGCGTTGCCGGGGCCGACCTGGCCATGACCGAAGGCGCCATCGCCGGCCTTGCCATTGCCCTCGACAGCGGTCGGATGACGACACAGGCTGCGGCGCGCGAACATGGCATGCTGACTGCGCGTCACAGGCGCCTTGCGCCGTTTGCGGCGCTGCTGCGGGCTGTGGCCGACCCGCGGCAGTGGCTGCCCGTGGCAGACGACGACACGCTGCTGTGCCGCTGCGAGGATGTGAGCGCGGCCCGGGTAGAGGCAACAATTGCCGATCTGGCCAAGCTGGGCCAGCCCACCGCCTCTGCGGTCAAGCAGCGCTGCCGGATCGGCATGGGGCTGTGCCAGGGCCGCAGTTGCGAACACGCGCTGGTGCGCCAACTGGCTGCCGCCAACGGCACCACGCCCGACGCCATTGCCCCACTGCGCGTTCGTTTTCCGGTGCGCCCGCTGCCCATCGACGAGGTGCTCGATCCGCAGGCGTGAGCGCATTTCTTGCCGAAAACGCAACAATATCGCGCAAGGGCTGTCATTGCCGGCACCTGCCGGAACGATAACCTCGGCCTCCTAACGCCATCCCCCCGCGAGGAGACCGCAATGACGCAAGCTGCCAGCGCGCGCCCCATTTTTGCCGCCGATCACGTTTCCTGGACCGTGGCCGATGCCGATGCCGTGGCGCAGTTCTATATCGATGTGTTGGGCGCTACCGAGCTGTTCCGCATGGGGCCGCTCGACGCCGCCGATTTGCCCGCCATGCCCGACGGGCGCGACTGGATGGCCGCCCATGTGAATGTGCCCGGCGCCTGCCTGCGGCTCATCATGCTCAAGCTGACCGACACGCTGAATTTCCAGCTGGTGGAATATGCCAAGCCGGCCGATCGCACCGCCACCCTGCCGCGCAATTGCGATGCCGGCGGGCACCATCTGGGCCTGCGGGTCGAGGATGTGCAGGCAGCCGCCGCCTATCTGGTGGCGCACGGCTGCACCGCCATGAACCCCATCGAGATCCACGAGGGGCCACTGGCCGGCAAGACCAATCTCTACCTTCTCGACCCATGGGGCCATCAGCTCGAAATCGTCGACTAACCCGCCCTTCTCCTCACACAGTCAGGCAGACATCCATGACCAGCACGCGCATCAACCCCGAAACACTTTACGAAAGCACCCGCTTTGGCTTCTCGCACGCGGCCCTCGACGAGGCGAGCGGCACGCTGCATCTGGCCGGACAGGTGGCCTGGGACAAGGATTACAATGTGGTGGGCGGGGCCGACCTGGCGGCGCAAACCCGGCAGGCCCTGGCCAACATCAAGGCCGTGCTCGAGGCCGCAGGGGCAGGCATCGTGGATCTGCTGCGACTGCGCACCTATATCGTCAATTACGATCTGTCGAAGCTTGAGGCCGTGGGCGGCGAGCTGGCGGCTTTTTACGGCGACGTCGTGCCCGCGCCCAACACGATCGTTGGCGTGCAGGCCCTCGCCATGCCCGACTTCCTGATCGAGATCGAGGCGGTAGCCGTGCTGCCCGCCACATAAGACAACCCTGCCCGAAAAGGGTCGCGGAAAAGGGCGCCATCCTGTCGGGATGGCGCCCTTTTTTCCATGCTCAGCGCGGCAGTGTGGCCTCGAGCGGCAGGTCGCGCGAACTATCGCCGACCAGCACCTTGATGTCGCCGGCAGGCACGCGCCAACCCTGCGTGGCTTCATCCCAGACCGACAGGTCGCGCGGGCTGAGCGCAAAGCTGACCTCGCGCACTTCGCCCGGCGCCAGTTCGACGCGCTCAAAGCCCTTGAGCTGGCGCACAGGTTCGCCCGCAGCTGCCGGTTGCGCCACATATAGCTGCGCGACCTCGGCACCGGCGCGCTGGCCAGTGTTGCGGATTTTCGCCCGCACGGCCCAGCCGTCGCCATTGCGCCCAACGGCAAGGTCGGAAAAGGTGAAGTGCGTGTAGCTCAGGCCAAAGCCGAAGGGATAGAGCGGCGTCAGCCCCTTGGCGTCATACCAGCGGTAGCCCACCAGCAGCCCTTCGGCATAATCGGCGGTGGTGCCCTTGCCCGGATAGCGCGCCGGCGTGTCGGCCGGCCCATGCACCTCGTCCGCCGGGAAGGTCACCGTCAGCTTGCCCGACGGGTTGGCCTTGCCGGTCAGCAGTGCGGCAATGGCAGGAGCTGCCTGCTCGCCCGGATACCAGCCGGCCAGAATGGCGGCCACCTTGTCGCGCCAGGGCATCAGCACCGGCCCGACCGTGTGGAGCACCACCACCGTGCGCGGATTGGCCGCCGCAACGGCAGAAATCAGCGCATCCTGATCGCCCGGAAGCGAAAGGTCGGTGCGGTCGGCCCCTTCCGAAACATGGTCCGCAACAAAGACAACCGCGACCTGCGCCTTGCGCGCCGCCGCCACCGCCGCATCGATCAGGCTGCGGTCGGGCGCCTGCCAGCCAAGCCGCAGCTCGGGCGGCGAAAGTGTGGGCGCGGTTGAATACTCCAGCTCGAAAGGCACAGGGTGCCCGGCCTGCAGCGCAATTGTGCCATGCGTGACCAGCCGGAAACTCTGCTTGGGCGTATAGGCTACCTGCTTGCCGGCAATGGTCAGGCGAATTTCCCCCCCGCCATCGAGCGAGAAGCGATAGGTGCCCGATCTGGGCGGAACGATCGTGCCCTTCCACCGCGCAGAAAACACCGGCGGCAGGCCCGGCACACCGGCCGTGGCATAGTCGATGGAAGCTTCGGCGCGGTGCGCAAAAGGCTTGCCGGCAAAATCGGGCGAGGCGTAATAGGTCGCCTCCAGCCCGCGAAACGCAGCCGCCGGCACCGCTGGCAAAGGCGCGATACCCAGCGTGCCGGGCGCATAGCTGACCGCCACCCCATGCCCCAGGGCCGCGCGCAAGGCGTCGACGGGGGCCTGCGGATGCAGTTCATCGTTCTTCACAAAGCCGCCATAGCGCTCGGTGGTCTGCACATGCGGCCCGGCATCGTCACCGATCACCGCCACGCTGCGGATGCTGGCCGTCAGCGGCAGCACCCCGCCCGCATTGCGCAAAAGCACCGTGCCCTGCTCGGCAATCGTTTCGGACAGGGCAAGGTGCTCGGGGCGCCGCGCCGAGGCTTGCGCATTGCCCTGTACCGGGCGGTCAACCGGCCCAAGCCGCAACATGGGCGTGACGATATGGCGCAACAGCGTGTCGATCTCGCCCTGCGTTACCTCGCCGGCCGCCAAAGCCTTGCGCAATTGTGCAAGGCCGTAGAATTCGGCAAAGCCAAACGGGCTTGGGCCGCCCGGCATCGAGATATCCATGCCCGCCTTGATCGAGGGCACAGTGCTGCGATGGGCGAAATACCAGTCGGAGACAACGAAACCGTCAAAGCCCCAGCCGCGCAGCTCGCCCAAGGTTTGCGGGTTCTCGCAGGCGTAATGGCCGTTGACCCGGTTATAGGCGCACATGATCGAGCCGGCATGGGCGCGCTTCACCACCGCCTCGAAAGCGGGGTAGTAGATTTCGTGCAGCGTGCGCTGGTCGATACGCGCGTCGACCGCGTCATAGGCAGGCGCATCGCCCAGCCGCAGCCATTCCTGATTGTTGGCCACGAAATGCTTGGGCGTGGCAATCACCCCCTGCGACTGGATGCCCTGCGTGATCGCCACACCCAGCGCGGCGGTCAGATAGGGGTCCTCGCTCAGCGTTTCGCCGATGCGGCCCCATTTGGGCGTGCGGATGATGTTGATGGTGGGCGCCAGCACGACATTGCGCCCCTTGTCGGCATGTTCCCGGCCCAAGGCCGCGCCGAATTGCCGCATCAGATCGACGTTCCAGCTGGCAGCGCCCATCAGCGGGGCGGGAAACTGGGTAACGCCGGTCATGCCATTGCCAACGCCGGCCGGCCCGTCGCCCATGCAGAGCGCAGGTAGACCGAGCCGGGCAATGCCCGAAATATGCCCCACGCAAGGATTGACGCCTGTTCCGTTCGCATCGAGCACCGTGTCGCCCTGAAGCAGCCGCAGCTTTTCCTCGGCGGTCATGGCCCCGACCAGCAGGCTGGCCCGCTGTTCGACCGGCAGCGCCGGGTCGAGCCACGGTTTTTCAGCCTGTGACGACACTGGCACAGGAGAACCCTGCGCCAGCGCCTGTCCGGCCAAGCCATATCCGGCAACTGCCGCCGCGGTCAGCAAAAGCGCGCGGCGGGCAATGTGCAAACGAAACAGACCTCGCTCCTTCACGATCAGAACTTGAGCATGCCCGAGAGCATAACCGTGCGCGGACGGTTCGTGTAGTGGCCCAGCGGATAGAGCCCCGGCACGATCTCGTTGTAGTTGATGGTGGTGCGGTCGTTCAGCAGGTTCGACACGTTCAGATTGACCGACCACGGCCCCCTCGACACGCCGGCATGCACGCCCACCAGCCAATAGGGGTTAAGCTTCTCGTAGTTGTCGATGCTCGAATTGAACTCGGTGGCCGAACCGCCCTGATAGCTGGCATCGATGCCGATGTTGCCATCCACGTCCAGCTTCTCGATCGGGTGGCTGTAGGACAGGCTGGTCGAACCCGTCCAGGTGGGCACGTAGGGGATATGATCGCCCTTGTTGCCGGTGCCGGCCACGGGGTTGTTCTCGGTCAGCTTGGCCAGGCTGTAATTGCCATTCAGCGTGAAGCGCAGGCCCTTGGCGGGGCGGGCCTCCAGCTCGATTTCGGCGCCGGTCACGCTGGCCTTGCCGCCATTGCCGGTATAGGCGAACGAGACTGTGCCCGAGCTGGCCTGTTCCGACACCTGAATGTTCGACCAGTCGATGTAGTACACCGCGCCATTCAGGAAGAGCTTGCGGTCGAGCAGCGTGTTCTTGACGCCCAGCTCATAGCTCCACAGCTCGTCCGAACCATAGCCGGCCGGGATCGTGACATTGGCGATGGCCGCCGCCGTCTGGTCGTTCGCGCCGCCCGAGCGATAGCCCTGCGCGATCTGGATGTAGGCGTTGGTGTGCTCGGTTGCCTTCCACGCCAGGTTGAAGCGGCCGATCACGCCGCTGTCGTGGCTGGCCAGCGGATTGCCCGCGCCCGAACCCGCGCCGCCACCAAACGAGGTGAGCGAGACCGAGGTCTGCGTCAGGTTGAAGTCGAACCAGCGCGCGCCCGCCGTGAAGGTGAGCGAGGGGAAGATCTTGTAGCTGACCTCGCCGAAGATCGCGCGCTCACGGATCTTGGTGTCGACGGTGCGGTCGAGCAGCATGGAGGCATTGGCAGGGATATTGCCCGAAGCATCGGCCAGCGGCCAGGAGCTGCGGAAATAGCGGTCCTCGTTCTGCAGGAAGCCACCGATCAGGATCTGGAGCGGCCCGGCAAAGTTGGAGGCAAAGCGGATTTCGGCGCTGTCGACCTTGCGGTGCTTGTCCTGCACCAGCGCGCTCATGCCCGCGCCGTTATAGGCAAGACCCAGGAACGAGTCCGCCGCCAGCGAGGCATCGCGGGTAAAGCCGGTATCGCGCACAAAGCGCGATCCGGTGGCCGTGAACGTGCCGAAGGGGCGCTTGTAGGCAACGGTCAGGTTATAGATCTCGCTGGTGTCGTCATAAGGCGACTTCACCTGATCGGCCTGATAGTTGGCGGGCAGCGCATTGCCGGCATAGTCGGTGGTGTTGTAGTAGTTCTTCGAGTCCTGATGCATCTTCTGATACATCGCCATGCCGTCGATGGTCAGATCCTCGATCGGCTTGTAACGTGCCGAAATGCGGCCCGCCTTGCTCAACTCATTGTTGACGCCGCTCTCGAACTTGTTGCTGATCCAGCCGGGCAGGTTGGCGTAATAGCCGGCCACGCGCACGGCGAACTTGTCCTTCACCACGGGGATGTTGACCGCGCCGTCGGTCTGCAGGCCCAGCGAGGCGCCATCGGTGGCGCGCAGGCCCATCTGCATATAGCCGCCCCACTCGCTCAGGTTGGGCTTGGCGGTGATGTAGCGGATCGTGCCGGCCATCGAGCTGGCGCCAAAGGTGGTGCCCTGCGGCCCCTTCAGCACCTCAACGCGGTCGATGTCGAACAGCTTGACGTCAGGGGCCTGGCCACCGCCATCCTGCGAGTTTTCGCCAGTAATGACCACTTCGTCGAGATACAGGCCGACCGTGCCGGCGCCCGAGGCGTTGATGCCGCGGATCACATAGCGCTTGTCGCCCGGGCCTTCATCCTGCACGGCCAGACCCGGCACGGCATGGTAGAAGTCGGCAAAATCCATCGCGCCCTTGGTCTTGAGGTCGTTACCGCCCAAAGCCGCAACCGAAATCGGCGTGTCCTGAATGGTCGAGGCCGAACGCTTGGTGGCGGTCACGACGATACCATCGCCCGCATCGGCAGAGGCAGCAGGCGCCTGCTGGGCGAGCGCCGGCATGGCACAGACAGCAATGGCAAGCGGAGCGCAGCCAACGGCAAGTCGCAGCGCGAATTTATGGGTGATAGACATAATTTCCCCTGGTTGATCCCTGGTTTGGTCTGTTTTTCCGCCTGCTGGCGCCTCCGGCATGTCGAGCCGCCGGATGACCTCCAAGTGATCCGTCAGATGAACGTCGCCATCAATGCACATCATTGTAAGAGATTGTTGCACCCAGCGCAAATTAGGTGGCCGTTTTCGCAAGCCAGCGCATCAGGGTAAAACCGGATACGTCCAATAGCGATGTAGTTGGAATTGCCGGGCGCAGCCTGCCCAAACTACCCTGCAGGCCATGAGCAAAACGCCGCCTTTCCAGCGTCTAACCGGCATTTCTGCCGCCAACCGGGCCGCCTGTCGGGCCTTAACAAAGGGCTGGACGGGCATCGCCTTGGGCGCCTCCCCCTTGCTTGGGCAGACCGCCCTTGCCCAGTCCTCCTTTGCAGACCCTAGTGGATCGGGGCCAATCCTTGGCGCGCTGCGCTGGGTCGAAGGCGCACTGCTGGGCACAGCGGCAACCGTTGCAGCCGTCATCGCGGTGGGGGTGGTCGGGCTGATGATGCTGACCGGGCGGATGAACTGGCGGCATGGCGGGACGGTCATTCTGGGCTGCTTCATCGTGTTTGGCGCGGCCAGTATTGTGGCCGGCATCCGCCAGGCCGCGGGCCTGGGCAATTGAGCGGGACAGCCGCCGGACGCGACAGCGCCAGCCCGGCGCTTCTGGCGCAGGACAGGCTGTTCGTCGCCCTCACGCGCCCTCAGCTGTTTGCCGGCGTGCCCTATGGCTTCTGCATCGCCAATGCAGTTTTGTGCGTCGAGGCATTTTTGCTGCTGCATTCCGCCTGGGTGGCCGGCGCGGGGCTGTTGGCGCATGGGGCGGCAATGGTGGCCACATTGCGCGAGCCGCGCTTTTGCGAACTGTGGCTGGTGCGGCTGCGCAAATGCCCGCGGCTGCCCTCGTATGGCTTCTGGCGATGCAATTCCTATCGCGCCTGATGGCATCGGGCGGCCGGGCGGCAACGCCTGATTTCGCCAGGGAAACCCCTGCGGGCGCGCGCCTGCCCTATGCGCGCCATATCGATGACCGCACGATTGCCCTGCGCGACGGGGCGCTGATGCAGGTAATCCAGCTCGACGGATTGCCTTTCGAGACCGTCGACACACAAGAGCTGAACTACCGCAAGGAATTGCGCGACGCGATGCTGCGGGCGATCGGGTCATCGCGTTTTGCACTATGCCATCATGTGGTGCGCCGTCAGGTCGCGCCGGCGCGGGAGGCCGCATTTCCCGACCCGTTCAGCGCCCGCATCGACCGTATGTGGAACGAGCGACTGGCGAATAGGCAGCTGTACGCCAATGACCTTTTCCTGACGCTGGTGCGGCGCCCGATAGGTACACGCGCCGGCATGGCCGGCTGGCTGACGCGGGGGCTGGAGCGAGTTACGCTAGCACACCGTCAGGCGGAACGCGCTGCCATGGCCGCTCGCGACCTGCGCGACATCGAGATGGCAACCGACCAGCTCACAGCCGCGCTGGCGCATTATAACGCGCGCGTGCTTGGCATTTACGACACGGCGCAAGGCCCCTGCTCCGAGCCGCTCGAATTTTTGGCGACGCTCTACAATGGCGCGTTGCGGCCCATGCGATTGCCGCTGGGCGATCTGGGGCACCATCTGCCCTGGCGCAGGGCCAGCTTTGGGCAGGATACGCTGGAGCTGGGTCCGGCAGGCGATGTCTCGCCTGCCTTTGGCGCGATTGTCTCGATCAAGGATTATCCGGGTCAGACGATGCCGGGCATGCTGGACGAGTTGCTGCGCCTGCCCTGCGAAATGACGATCAGCCAAAGTTTTGCCTTTGTCGACCGGGGCGAGAGTGTAGCGCGCATGGACCTGGCCTTGCGGCGAATGCGCGCGGGCGATGATGCGGCGCACAGCCTGCGCGACGAACTGGCGCTGGCAAAGGATGAGGCGGCAGCCGGCAGGGCCGCTTTTGGCGAGCACCACATGAGCGTGGGCTTGCGCGCCCCCACGCAAGCCATGCTGGACACGCAGGTGGCCGAGGCACAGGCAGCCCTTGCCGATCTGGGCATCGTGGCCGTGCGCGAGGATCTGGGCCTTGAAGCCGCATTCTGGGCGCAGTTTCCAGGCAATTTCAGCTTCATCGCGCGGCGCGCCCTGATCGGTTCAGCCAATTTCGCCAGCCTGGCCAGCGGGCACAATTTTGCCACCGGGCGCGCGCAAGGCAACTTGTGGGGCGATGCGGTCACCCTGTTTGAAACGACAGCGGCCGGCCCTTACCATTTCAATTTCCATCAGGGCGATCTGGGCAATTTCATGGTCATCGGCCCATCGGGTTCGGGCAAGACGGTGATCGTCAATTTCCTGCTCGCACAAGCCCAACGCTTTGCACCGCGCATCGCGTTTTTCGACAAGGACAGGGGCGCCGAACTGTTCATCCGCGCCATTGGCGGGCGCTACAGCGTTTTGCGCCCTGGCGAGAACAGCGGCCTCAACCCCCTGCTGTTGCCCGATACGGCCGCCAATCGGCGCTTTTTATGCGAATGGGTGGCCTGTCTGGCAGGCGGCCTGCGCAATGCCGAAGAGGTGCAGTTGGTGGCCGGCGCGGTAGCCGACAACTATGCCGCCCCTATGGCACTCAGGCGCCTTTCGGGATTTGTGCAGCTGCTGCGGGGCCATCAGCGCCCCACGCCCGACGACCTGTATGCGCGTTTGCAGACCTGGTGGGGCAACGGCGTTCATGCCTGGTTGTTCGACAATGCTGCCCCGGCCGGCAGGCTGTGTGACGGCGTTGACCTGTCGCAGGCGACGGTGGGTTTCGACATGACATGCCTGCTCGACGATCCTGTGCTGCGCACGCCTGCCATGATGTATCTGTTCCACCGGGTTGATGAGCGCCTCGATGGAACTCCGGCCATTGTCGTTGTGGACGAGGGGTGGAAGGCGCTGGACGATGAGGTGTTCGCCGCGCGCATCCGCGATTGGGAAAAGACCATCCGCAAGCGCGGCGGGCTGCTGGGCTTTGTGACGCAAAACGCCGAGGATGCGCTGGCCAGCCGGGTGGGTAGCGCGATTGTCGAGCAATCGGCGACACAGATTTTCACGCCCAACCCTCGGGCAAGGGCGGAAGACTACATGGCCGGCTTCGGGCTGACCGCGCATGAACTCGAGCTGATCCGCACCCTGCCCGACACGTCGCGCTGTTTTCTGGTCAAACAGGGCCGAGACAGCGCTGTGGCGCGCCTGAACCTGGCCGGCGAGGAGGAGATTTTGACCATCCTGTCGGGGCGCGAGAAATCGGTGCGGCTGTGCGACGAGATCCGCGCCCGTTGCGGCGATGACCCTGCGCTTTGGCTGCCTGAATTGCTGAAGGTGGCCTGATGGGGGGCTGCGCCGCCTTTTCCGCAAACGCCGACTTCGCCTCGGCCATGCTGCATTATGCCGATTGCCGCACACTGGCGCTGGCGCAGGGGGGATGGCAGGCTTTTGCACCGGGCGGCTTTTGGGGGCCTGTGCTGTGGGCGCTTCTTACGCTGGCGGTTGCGGCTCAGGGGTGGCGCATGCTGCTGGGCCAGGGGCCAGATCTGCGATCGGTTGCCGGGGTGGCGCTGCGGATCGGTGTGGTGCTGGCACTGGCCACGCAATGGTCCGCCTGGCAGGCAGTGGTGTTCGACGCGGCCACACGCGGGCCAGAGCAGGTTGCGCAGGCGTTGCTTGCAGGGCAAGGCGCCGCCGCCACGCAAGCAAGCCTTGCCGGCCGAATTGACGCGACCAGCAAGCAGCTGGCCGCCCTTGTCGCGCAAGGGCAAGCTGCCTCTCCCGATGCCCAGCCTCCTTTACGCAGCATGCCCCGTGCACGGGTGGGCCAGACGCAAACGGCCCTTTCGGCAGCGGATGCATCTGCTCTCAACACCGGCAGGATGGCCTTTGCCATTTCAAGCCTGAGCGCGCTTGTGGCGTTGCGCACCGCACTGGCCGCTTTGCTGGCCGTGGGGCCTGTATTTGCGGCCTTTGGGCTATTCGGCACGACGCTCGGCCTGTGTGCGGCATGGGCGCGCTCGGTGTTTGGCGTGGGGCTGGCTTTGGCAGTGGTGCCGGTGCTGCTGGTAATGGCGCTGGGCGTGATCGAGCCGCAAACCGCAGAGATTGCCACGCGCGTGGACATGAAGGCTGACCTTGGCAGCTTGCCGCAGGATCTTTGCGACGGTTGCCTTGTCCTGGCATTGGCTTTGTTTGCAGCGTTGGCCGCTATTATGGCGACGGCCAAGACACTGGCTTGGCCAGCGCGCCGGCCACGCGAAGCCAGTATGGGCACAATACAAGCTCTCCCTTCCATTCAACCGGCGGCCCGTTCGGCACATCTGCCCGTGCCTCCCCCGCTACACATCGCCCGCGCCCATCTGGTGGCTCAGGCCGCACAGGCCATGAACCGGCGGGACATGCGGCTGGACCTGTCAGGGGCAAGCCAGGGCACGCCATCGGCCACGTCACGCAATTTCGTGACAACGTCCGTGCAGACGGGCGCCGGCGCGCCAATCCCGCTGGGGCAGAACGGGCGGTGCAGTTCTTTCCGCAGCAGCTTACAGGCGGGCAAACGCGATGGACGCTAGTAAAACCACAACCGAGAGGGAGAGCTACTACGCCAAGGCCTACAGCTGGGCCGAGGATGCCGCTGCCAGCAAAGCGCGTTCGGCAAAGCTGGGGTGGGTCGTTGCCTGCATCGCCATTGCCATCGCCTTGCTCGAAGCCTTGGCGCTCATCGCGCTGGCGCCGCTCAAAACGGTCGTGCCCTATACGCTGCTGGTCGATCGCAACACTGGATTTGTGCAGACCATGCAGGGGGCAAATACCCCCGCCATCAGCGCAAATGGCGCGTTAAGCCAGTCTTTGCTGGCGCAATACGTCATTGCGCGCGAGGGCTTTGACAGGGCGAGCATCGCGGACCGCTATCGCCGTGTAGGCCTGTGGTCGCTCGATCAGGCGCGCAGTTCCTATGTTGCCCAAATGGCCCAGGGCAATCCGCAGGCCCCGCAAATGCTGGCGGCCAAAGGCATCAGTGTCGAGGTGCAGGTCGAAAGCGTGTCGCCACTGCCCGGCCAAAGGGTGTTGGGCAGCGATCACGGCGAGCAAACCGGCCTTGTCCGCTTTGTCAGCCTGACCCGCGATGCGAGCGGCGCGCCTGCGCGCAAGGCGTGGTGGGTCGCGGTCGTCACATGGCGGTTTACCGGCGCGCCAATGCGCATACAGGACCGCCTGATCAACCCGCTGGGCTTTGCCGTCACGTCTTATCGCCGCGATGCCGAAGCCCCTGCGGCCGAGAGCGTGCCATGAGGCGCCCGGGCCGCGCACTGGCACTTGCCGCTTTTGCTGTCGCTTTCGCCTGCCCCGCGCTGGCCGAGGTATTGCCTGTGGCGGGGCCCGGCGATCCGCATATACAATCCATCCTCTATGATCCGCAGCAGGTCGTGGCGCTGCACGTGGCCGCCGGTTTTGCCACCACAGTCGCCTTTGCCCCCGACGAAAGGATTGAAACCGTCACGCTGGGCGATGCCGCCTCGTGGCAGGTGGTGACCAATCGCCGCGCCGATCATCTCGTCATCCGCCCGACAGGCGCGGGCAGCACGACCAACCTGACGGTCATTACCGATCAGCACGTATATAATTTCAGCTTGTATGGGGCGATGCCTGGCGCCGGGGTGCTGCCTTATGTTGTGAGTTTTGCCTATGCGTTGCCGCCTCCACAATCGGCAGCGCCATTATCCGGGCGCTACCGCCTGCGTGGCGAACGCGCCTTGTGGCCAGAGCAAATGTCGGACGACGGCACAGCAACCAGTTTGCGCTGGGCAGCCGATGCAGCCCTGCCGGCCATTTATGCCGAGAATGCGGACGGCCAGCGGGCGTTGATCAACGGGATGATGCGTCAGGGGGTCTATGTGATCGAGGGCGTGCACGAAAGGCTGCTGTTTGTGGCAGGCGACCATCGCGCCAGCGCAACGCGCGAGCCGGCGGGAGATGGCAAGTGAGCGCCAACACCCGCAACATCCGCCCGCAAGTAACGCTGCCAAAGGCCATGCCGCCACTGCCTTTGCTCGTTCTGCTGGGGGGGCTGCTGTGCATTGGAATTCTGCTGACGAGGCAATCGAGCGTGCCGACAATGCGACATACAGCATCGTCAGAGCAGGACCCGGCAGCGCTGGATCTGCCACCGCTGGCATTGCCGGCAACGCCCCCGCCGGCTGACACAGCGGCATATGCCACCGCAGTTTCAGAACCACCGCCCGGCCTCGTCAGGGCCAGCCAAACTGCCGCATTTTTGCCAGCGCTGCCGTCCCGCGCCGCCACTTGGGGGCAAGGCATTATGGGCCGCTTGCCCGAGAATGGCGGGCTGGTTGGCGAAACGCTGCCGCCGCCGCGCATGGCATCAGCCAATGCCGCAGCCTCGCCGCTGGTGATTGACCTGACCCGTGGCAATGGTGTTGGCGCGAACGACACGCCGCCAGCCGGCGATCAAGGCAGCGGCGAGGAGACGGCACATGCCAGCCTGATCGCCGGGAGAGCGACCTTGATACCGCAGGGCGCCATTATTGCCGCCGTGCTGGAAACACCGCTCAATTCCGACCGCCCCGGACTGGCGCGGGCCGTGGTGGCGCAGGATGTGCGCGGCTTTGACGGCGCGCGCGTGCTGATACCACGGGGCAGCCGCCTCATCGGCGAGTTCAAGGCCGAAACAAGCCCCGGAATGCGCCGGATTCAGGTAATGTGGACAAGGCTGATCCGGCCCGATGGCGCGGCTATCCGCATTACGTCGCCAGCGGCCGACACGATGGGGGGAGCCGGCATTGCCGGTGCGACCAATACCCATGCGATCGAGCGCTTTGCCAGCGCGGTACTGCAATCGGCGCTGACGGTGGGGGTAAATGTGGCATCGACGATGGCAAGCGGCGGTAGCGGCACGATCTATCTGGGCCTGCCGGGGCAAGGCACTCAGCTGGGGCAACAACTTGTGCCCAATACTGCGCGACCGGCAACGATTAAGGTGCGCGAGGGGGCAAGCATTTCGGTGCTGGTGGCGCGCGACCTGGATTTTGCCGGCATGCCCGCGGTGCGATGAGATGAAGGGCGGGCAGGCCGATTTTCTGGACATATGGCTGACGCCGCTGGCGCATTTGATGATGCGGCCGCAGGTGTGCGACATCCATGTGAACCGCCCCGGCATCGCTTGGGTGGAGACTGTCTGCGGCGAAAGTGAAAAGCACGAGATCCCCGAACTGGACGAGGCAGCGCTGGGGCGATTGGCGCGGCAGGTGGCGGCGCGCAGCCATCAGGGTATCAGCCGCGCGCACCCACTGCTGGCCGCCAGCCTGCCCGATGGCAGCCGCATACAGATCATCGCTCCGCCCGCCACGCGCGAAGGCATGGCCATGTCGATCCGGCGGCACGTGGTGCGCGACCTCTCATTGACCGAACTGGTGGGGTCTGCGGTCTCTCCCCGGTCGGTTGCGAGCCCACCGGTCGCTTTGCCGCAGGGCGAGGACAACATGGCCCGGTGGCTGGCCAGACTAGTGCATGAACGTCGCAATGTGCTGATTTCTGGCGGCACGGCCTCGGGTAAGACGACGCTGCTGAACGCACTTTTGCGCGAGATACCGCCGCGTGAGCGCCTGATCGTGATCGAGGACACACCCGAGCTGGTGCTGCCCCTGCCCAATGCGCTGGGCTTGATCGCCCGCCGAAGCGAGCTGGGCGAGGCAAGCGTGGATGCCGAAGCGCTGGTGCAGGCATCGCTGCGCATGCGCCCCGACCGTATCATCATGGGCGAATTGCGCGGGGCCGAAACGCTGGCCTGGCTGCGCGCGGTCAATACCGGCCACCCGGGCTCTTTGGCCACTGTACATGCCAGCAGCGCGCAAACGGCGGTCGGGCAACTGGCGCTCATTGCCATGCAGGCAGGCAGCCGGTGGAGCCGCTCGGAACTGCTGGATTATCTCACAAGCGTGATCGACGTTGTGGTTCAGGTCGAGCGTAGCGAGGGGCAAAGCCGCATCGCGGGAATATGCATTCCGGCCAAAGACCTGCCCGGCTAAGGCCGCCGCGCTTTACGCATACTTTACGCCCCGGCCACCTTTGCCGGTAGAGGTTTTACGCCAGCCGGGCGCAGGAGCGGCGTGTCAATCACCGGCGCTTGGCCCCCGTGTGGGGCGCGGCGCCCGTCAAAGGACACGCCATGACCGACCTACTCTGGCTGGGGCTTGCCGCCGGCCTTTTCGCCCTCACCCTTGGTCTTGTTCGCCTGTGCGAAGCGGCTTGAGGGAGGCTTTCCATGAGCGAACCGCTTGTCCCGCTCGTTCTGGCCGGGCTGACCGCGCTGGGCCTGCTGGCCTATCTGGTGGCCGTCCTGCTGCGGCCCGAGAAATTCTGACACCCCTTCATCCCGGAGACGCCCGATGACCCTTTCCGGCTGGGCCTTGATCCTTGTGTTTACTGCCCTCACCCTGGCACTGGCAAAGCCGGTGGGGATGTGGCTTTTTGCCCTTTACGAGGGGCGCACGACGCCCCTGCACCGCGTTCTGTCGCCGCTGGAGCGCGGCTTCTATCGCATGGCCGGCATTAACCCGGCGCGCGATCAGGGCTGGCGTGAATATGCGCTGCACATGCTGCTGTTCCAGCTGGCGGGCGTTGTGGCAACCTTCGTGCTGCTGCGCGCCCAAGGGTGGCTGCCCATGAACCCGCGCGACTTGCCGGGGCTATCGGCAGACCTGTCGATGAACACGGCCATCTCGTTTGTCACCAACACCAACTGGCAGGCCTATGCCGGCGAAGCGACGCTTTCCAACCTGTCGCAGATGCTGGCGCTGGCGCCGCACAATTTCCTCTCGGCGGCCAGCGGCATTGCGGTGGCCTTTGCCGTCATCCGCGGTTTTGCCCGGCGCGAGGCGAAGGGCCTGGGCAATTTCTGGGCCGACCTGACGCGCATCGTGCTCTATCTGCTGCTGCCGCTGTCGTTGCTCTATGCGCTGGTGCTGGTGGCAGGCGGCGTGCCGCAAACTTTTGCCACCAGCCTGGATGCCACCACGCTTGAGGGCGCGCATCAGACCATCGTGGTTGGCCCCATCGCCAGCCAGGAGGCGATCAAGATGCTGGGCACCAATGGCGGAGGCTTTTTCAACGCCAATTCGGCCCATCCTTTCGAGAACCCGACCGCTTGGGTGAACCTGCTGCAAATGCTTTCGATCTTTGCGATCGGCGTGGGCCTTGTGTGGTGCTTTGGCCGGGCGGTGGGCAACACGCGCCAGGGCTGGGCCATTCTGGCGGCCATGATGATCCTGTTTCTGGCCGGGGTTGGCCTTACCTATTGGGCCGAAATGGCCGGCAACCCCGTTCTGCACCACATGGGCCTGCCCGGCGCCAACATGGAGGGCAAGGAAGTCCGCTTCGGCCCGGCCGCCAGCGCCCTGTTCGCGGTGGTCACCACGGCGGCCAGCTGCGGCGCGGTCAACGCCATGCACGACAGCTTTACCGCCCTTGGCGGCATGATCCCCATGTTCAACATCGAACTGGGCGAGATCATCGTGGGCGGTGTCGGCTCGGGGCTTTACGGGTTCCTGCTGTTCGCGCTGCTGGCGGTGTTCATCGCCGGGCTGATGGTGGGGCGCACGCCCGAATATGTCGGCAAGAAGATCGAGGGACGCGAGGTCAAGCTGGCGGTTCTGGCGATTGTCGTCCTGCCGCTGTGCATTCTGGGCGGCACGGCGCTGGCCAGCGTGACGGCCTCGGGGCTTGCCGGCCCGCTCAACAAGGGCCCGCACGGCTTTTCCGAGATCCTTTATGCCTTCACCTCGGCCACGGGCAACAATGGTTCGGCTTTTGCCGGGCTTTCGGCCAACACGCCGTTCTATAATGGCTGGCTGGCCGTGGCCATGTGGATCGGGCGCTTCTTCATGATGGTGCCGGTGCTGGCCATTGCCGGATCGCTGGCCGCCAAGCGGCACACGCCCGAAAGCGCCGGTTCGTTTCCCACCACTGGCCCGCTGTGGATCGGCCTGCTGGTCGCGGTCATCCTGATCGTTGGCGGGCTGACCTTCCTGCCCGCGCTGGCGCTGGGGCCGATTGCCGATCACATGGCGATGATCGCCGGCCAGACCTTCTGAAAGGGGCCATGACGATGACTACCCCCAAATCGATGTTTTCGGCGCAATTGGTCGGCCCTGCCATTGGCGAGGCGTTCCGCAAGCTGAACCCGCGCCATCTGGTGCGCAACCCCGTGATGTTCACCACAGCCTGCGTGGCCCTGCTGCTCAGCGTGCTGCTGGTGATTGGCGGATCGGGCCTGCCGGTGGGCTTTCAGGTGCAGCTCATCGCCTGGCTGTGGCTGACGGTGCTGTTCGGCACTTTTGCCGAGGCGCTGGCCGAAGGGCGCGGGCGAGCGCAGGCGGCCAGCCTGCGCGCCACACGGCAGGAACTGACCGCGCGCCTGCCCGATGGCCGCACCCTGCCCGCCAGCCAGCTCAAGCGCGGGGATGAGGTGCTGGTGCTGACCGGTGACCTCATCCCCGCCGATGGCGAGGTGGTCGAGGGCGTCGCCTCGGTGAACGAGGCGGCCATCACCGGCGAAAGCGCCCCCGTCATCCGCGAGGCCGGCGGCGACCGCAGCGCCGTGACCGCCGGCACCCGCGTCATCTCGGACCAGATCCGCGTGCGCATCACGCAGGAGCCAGGTCAGGGCTTCCTCGACCGCATGATCGCGCTGGTCGAGGGGGCGCAGCGCCAGAAGACCCCCAACGAGATCGCGCTGACCATCCTGCTGGTGGGCCTGACCATCATCTTCCTGATCGCGGTCAGCACCATTCCGGCCTTTGCGCGCTATGCCAATGGCGGCATTTCGGTGGCCGTGCTGGCAGCGCTGCTCATCACGCTCATTCCCACCACCATTGCCGCGCTGCTCTCGGCCATCGGCATTGCCGGCATGGACCGGCTGGTGCGTTTCAACGTGCTGGCCAAATCGGGCCGCGCGGTCGAGGCGGCGGGCGATATCGACGTGCTGCTGCTCGACAAGACCGGCACGATCACCGTGGGCGACCGGGCGGCGTCGGAATTTCGGCCCGTTAGCGGCGTTGCCCCCGACGCGCTGGCCCGCGCCGCTTTGCTCGCCAGCCTGGCCGACGAAACGCCCGAGGGCCGCTCGATCGTGACGCTGGCGCGCGAGGCTCACGGCCTGTCGGCCACCCTGCCCGCCGGCGCGCAGATCATTCCCTTCACCGCGCAAACCCGCCTGTCGGGCGTTCAAACCGGGGATACGCTCATCCAGAAAGGCGCGGTGGATTCCATCCTGCGCGCCAATCCGGGCGCAGGAACCACCCCGGCCGCCGCCCAGATGCGCCAGCATGCCGAAACCATCGCGCGGGCCGGGCAAACCCCGCTGGCGGTGGCCGAAAACGGGCGGCTGCTAGGCGTGATCGCCCTGCGCGACGTGATCAAGGCCGGGGTGCGCGAGCGTTTCCTCGAACTGCGGCGCATGGGCATCCGCACGGTAATGATTACCGGCGACAACCCGCTGACCGCCGCCGCCATTGCCGCCGAGGCCGGGGTCGACGATTTCCTGGCCGAAGCCACGCCCGAGGACAAGCTGGCCCTGATCCGCAAGGAGCAGCAGGGCGGCCGGCTGGTGGCCATGTGCGGCGATGGCACCAATGACGCCCCTGCGCTGGCGCAGGCCGACGTGGGCGTGGCCATGAACACCGGCACGCAGGCCGCGCGCGAGGCAGGCAACATGGTCGACCTCGACAGCGATCCGACCAAGCTGATCGAGATCGTGGGGCTGGGCAAACAGTTGCTTATGACGCGCGGGGCGCTGACCACCTTTAGCGTAGCCAACGACGTGGCCAAATATTTCGCGATCATCCCGGCCATGTTCCTGGTGCTCTATCCGGGGCTGTCGGCGCTGAACATCATGCATCTGGCAAGCCCGCAAAGCGCCATCCTGTCGGCCATCATCTTCAATGCGCTCATCATCCCGGCGCTGGTGCCGCTGGCGCTGAAGGGCGTGGCGTACCGGCCGGCGGGGGCAGGCACGCTGCTGGCGCGCAATCTGGCGATCTATGGCGCGGGCGGGCTGGTGGCGCCGTTTGTGGGCATCAAGGCGATCGATCTGGCCGTCTCGGCGCTGGGTCTGGCCTGAAAGGAGAGATGAAATGATGAACGAAATGTCCTCGGCCCTGCGCCCGACCATCGTGATGACGCTGGGCCTGTTTGCCCTTACCGGCCTTGCCTATCCGGCGGCGGTGACCGGCATTGCCCAGGCGATCATGCCCGAGGCCGCCAATGGCAGCCTGATCACCCGCGATGGCACGGTGGTTGGCTCGGCTCTCATCGGGCAGGCCTTTACCAGCCCGTCCTATTTGCACCCGCGCCCCTCGGCGGCGGGCAAGGGGTATGATCCGCTGGCCTCGGGCGGGTCGAACTATGGCCCCACCGCAAAGGCGCTGGTCGATCGCATCGCCGCCGACCAGAAGGCCAATCCGGGCGCACCGGCCGACCTGCTTACCGCCTCTGCCTCGGGGCTTGATCCGCACGTCAGCCCGCAGGCCGCGCTTTATCAGGCGCCACGCATAGCCGCCGCCCGGCACATGCCGGTCAGCGCCGTGCGCCGCCTGATCGCGGATCATACCGAAATGCCCGTCGCCAGCTTCCTCGGCCAGCCCCGGGTCAATGTGCTCGAGGTCAACCTTGCCCTCGACAGCATGGGCCGAACAGGGGCACAAGCGGCCCGGTGAACGAGCCTCAACGCCCCGATCCCGATGCCCTGCTGCGCACGCTGGGTCTTGCCGGCTCCACTCTCGGCAAAACCGCCCGGCGTGGCCGCCTCAAGGTTTTCCTTGGGGCGGCACCGGGCGTTGGCAAGACCTGCGCCATGCTGGAGGATGCCGCAAGGCGCCGCAAGGCCGGCTGCGACGTGGTGATCGGCGTGGTCGAAACGCATGGCCGGGCCGAGACGCTGGCCCGCACCGCCGGCCTCGAGATCGTGCCGCGCATCCTGCCCGACAAGAGCCTGCCGCCACGCGCAGCCCTGCCCGGCGAGATGGATATTGACGCGATCCTGACCCGCCGCCCGGCGCTGGTGCTGGTGGACGAGCTGGCTCACACCAACATGACC
>DATMUT010000336.1:0-3964 GCA_035563755.1 Novosphingobium sp. | reverse complement strand
GGTCGAGAGCATAGCGCAACGCCAGCACCACAGTGGCGAACAGAATGCCCGCCATCTGCCAAACCATGGGAAAAGGCAGACCGAACGGGCGCCATTCTACGCCATTGGCCCAGGGCGCCAGCACCAGTTGCCACACAAAGGGCAGCGCCAGCAGCAGGTCGGCCCGGCGAAAAGGCGGGCCTGGCGGCATGTCTGGGCGGGGGTCTTGGGCAGGAGGCATGAACTGTGGCTTTCGGCAACGATGGGGCCGGCAATCGGCAAGATGCCAGTTCAGCCCGGCGCAACCCCGCAGACAATGATGATCTTTATCGAATAACGTTGCGCTCAGGGCAACGGTTGTGCCGGGCGCGGCGGGCGGCTCCACTGGCGCAATTGCGCCTCTATGATCTTGCACAGCCTTCCGGGCGCCCCCTCGAGCTGGCGACCGGCGCGCAGGACCAGGCTGATGGTGGTATCCTCCATCTCGTCATCGGCAATGGCAACGCTTACCAGATGCCCCTCCTCCAGCTCCTTCCACAAGGACACTTGCGGCAGGATGGTCAGCGCCGCGCCCGACTTGGCCATCTCGCGCATGACATGGATCGAGCCGGTGGTGATCGAGGGCTCGAGGAAGGTAGCGTTGCGGGCTTCGGCCTCGCCCAGAATCTGCCGCAGGCGAAAGTGATGCGGGGCAAGGCACAGCGGATGCCCTGCCAGCTGGCGGATCGTCACGCTCGCCTCGCCGGCCAGCGGATGGTCGGGGCTGACGATGGCCATCAGCGGCTGGGCGATCACCTGCCGCACGCTCAGCTTCATGTCGTGCGGGGCCTGGAACACCAGCCCGATATGGGCATCATCGTCCATCACCATGCGCACGATGTCCTGCGAGGAACCGATCAGCAGTTCGAGCCGGATATGCGGATTGCTGCGCGAAAAGCCCTCGATCATCTGGGTGAAGCTGGCGCCCAGAAACCCCTCGCCCACGGCCAGCACGACATGGCCCGAACGCACTGCGCGCAGTTCCTCCAGCTTGGCGCGCAGGGCCTCGCGGTCGGCCAGCTGGTTGCGGTAATGGGCAATCACGATCTCGCCGGCATGGGTCAGGCGAATGCCGCGCCGCCCCTTTTCGATCAGGGCCAAACCGTAAGTGTCCTCAAGCTGCGCGATCTGCCGGCTGATCGACGAGGCCGCCACATTCAGCCTGTCGCTGGCCGCGCGCATGGACCCGGCATTGAACGCCTCGAACAGATAGCGCAGGCCCGTGTCACTCATTGCAGTCATTCCCTTTTCTCGGCCAGCGGGGCGTTTCTGGCCAGACTTGCAGCCGGCGCGCGCGCTATGCCTCGCGACAAACCTGAGGCTATTTTGCGCTGAACGCAACGATATTAGCGAAGGCACGACATTGTGCGCGCGGTTCCATACTGCCACACCGGCCCGGCCCAGCCCGCAAAAGGCTGCGGCAAAGGTTTGAAAAACAGCGACCGGACACAAAAGAACATGGCCATCAGCAAGCGAGACCGGGTGAACTGGAAAGGCTATATTCCAGCCATCACCACGCCCTTCACCCCTGACGGTGAACTGGATGAAAAGGGCATTGGCCGCCTGCTGGAATGGCTGCACGGCGAGGGCATGCACGGGCTGGTGCTGGCTGGCACCACCGGCGAATGGACCAGCCTGTCGGCCGCCGAACGCGCCCGCCTGTTCACCGTGGCCGGCCAGACCATGCGCGGCCGCCTGCCGCTCATCGCCGGCTGCTCCAGCTTTACCGCCGCCGAAACGATCGCCTTTGCCCGCCACGCCAAGGAGGCCGGCTTTGACGGCGTGCTCATCACGCCCCCGCCCTATATCCGCCCCCGCGCCGACGAGATCTTCGCCTTTTACGAAACCGTGGGCGCGGCCATCGACCTGCCGATCTGCATCTACAACTGGCCGCCGGGCACGGGTATCGACATGCCGCTCGACCTGCTCGAACGCCTCGCGCAAATCGACGCGGTGGTGGCGATCAAGCAGTCGACCTCGGACTTCTCGCGCTTTGCCGACACCTTCTTTGCGCTCAACGATCAGGTGCGCATCTTCGGCTTCCCGATGAACGAGATCGGCCTCACGATGCTGCGCGTGCATGGCGGCGACGGCACGATGGGCGCGGGCGGCGTGCTGGGGCGCCAGCAGACCGGCTTTTACGACAAGCTGTGGGCCGACGACATCGACGGCGCGCGCGAATGCGGCCTGAAAGACCGCGTGCTGATGCGCGAGTGGTACACGCCCGAACTGGTTGGCCGCTTCGGCTCGGGGCCGGCCATCCTCAAGGCCGCGCTCGAGGCGCAGGGGTTGCCCGGTGGGCCGGTGCGCGCGCCGCTGCTTAACGTAAGCGCCGCCGACCGCGAAAAGATTGCCGAAACGCTGCGGAAGCTGCAAATCATCTGACCCATGGACGCGGGCATTCTGATCATCGGGGGCGGGCTGCTGGGCTGCGCCAGCGCCTGGCACCTGGCCGGCGCCGGCCTTGCCCCGGTGGTCATCGAGGCCGGGCCGCTCAACGGCGGTGCCTCGGGGCAGAATGCCGGCTCGCTGCATTTCCAGATCGAGCGGCGGCTGCTCGAACAGGGCACCGCCGCCGCGCATTTGGCCTCCCAGGTGGTCGCGCTCAACAGGCTGGCCATCGACGAATGGGCCGGGCTTGAAAACGCGCTTGACCGCAATCTCGACATTCACATGCACGGCGGGCTGATGGTGGCCGAAACCGCCGCCGACATGGAACTGCTGGCCTTCAAGGTCGCGCGCGAGAACGAACTGGGCCTGCCCACGCAGTTGCTCGACGCGGCCGCCCTGCGCGGAAAGGCGGGCTATTTCGCGCCGCATCTGCAAGGGGCGGCATGGCTGGCCAGCGAGGGGCATGCCAATCCGCGCATTCTGGCCGGCGCCTTTGCCGAGGCAGCGCAGGCGCGCGGCGCCCGCTTTCACACGCACACCCGCCTGCTGGCCCTGCGCATGACCGCCAATGGCGCATACGAGGCCACCATCGCCACGCACGAGGGGCCCCGCACCCTGCGCGCGCCGCGCGTGATGCTGGCGGCAGGGCACTGGAGCGCCCGCATCGGCAGTCAGTTGGGGCTGAACCTGCCCCTTTATCCCGTGCCGCTGATGATGAACGTGACCGACCGCACGCGGCCGTTCCTGCCTTATCTGATCCAGCACGTGGGCCGCCGCCTGTCGATGAAACAGACCGAGGATGGCAATATCGTAGTGGGCGGCGGCTGGTCGGCGCGACTGGCCAAGGGGGGCGATGGCCTGCCCGACATTGATGCGCCGGCGCAAATCGTGCCCGGGCATGTGCAGGCCAATCTGGCCGTTGCCGCCGCCGTCATGCCTGAATTGCGCCATCGCAGCCTGCTGCGCAGCTGGACGGGCATCACCTGTATTTCGGCCGACCAGCTGCCGATTGCCGGCATGGTTGATGCAGCGCCCGGCCTGTTCGTGGCGGCAGGCGGGTCGATGTTCACGCTGGGGCCGGTGGTGGCGCGACTGCTGGCCGGGGCCATCGCCAGCGGCATCCCCGCCCCCGAGCTGGAACCCTTCAGCCCGCGCCGCTTTGCCCATCTCAACGCCTTCACGGTGCTGCCATGACCGATCCCGACACCCGCCGCCGCGATGGCGTCACGCGGCCCGCAGCCATCACCCTTGCCTGCGACGGTGCGCCCCTGCTGGCCTATCCGGGCGAAACGCTGGCCGCCGCGCTGATGGCCGCCGGGCATCGCCGCCTGCGCGACGATTTATCGGGCCGCCCGCGCGGCATGTACTGCAATATGGGTACTTGCAGCGAGTGTTTCGTGTGGGTGAGCGATGACGCGCAAGGACCATGGCGCCGCCGCCGCGCCTGCATGACACCGGCCGCACCCGGCCTGTGCCTGCGCACCAGTGAAGCGGCCCCCGATGCCGACTGATCCCCGCCCCGCGCAGGTCGATGTGGCCATCATCGGCGCTGGCC
>DATMUT010000335.1:0-6056 GCA_035563755.1 Novosphingobium sp. | reverse complement strand
CATGCCCACCGCCTCGTTGACCGATTCGTCCTCGCGCACCGCGCTCAGCAGCTTGCCGCCCAGCAGATGGCGCAAAAAGCTGTGCGCATGGGTCGCATAGCGGCGCGTCTCGTCCAGCCGGTTCAGCACGAAAGCGGTGTGCTCCACTTCGGTCACGGGCGTGCCCGGCTGGGCATGGACCATGGCCGCCATGCCCTGCGCGGTGGGCGTGATCGCGCACAGCCGCAGCGCCGCGAAAGGCAGCAGCAGATCGCGCGTGCGCTCGTCGCCCGAGGCCACGTCGATCACGAAGAAGGTATCGCCCTCGAAACCGAAGGCATCGCTGGCCAGCCCTTCGGCAAAGTCGGGCCGGCGGACAAGGCGGTGTGCCTGGCGCAGCTTCACGCCCAGCTGGGGCGGGCTGTCCTCGGCGGCATCCTCGAAATCGGGCAGCGGCTGAAGGGTGCGCAGGCCAAAATACAGCTTCAGGCTGTCTTGCGCCGTGGCGTCGAGCGCGACCACCCGGTGCCCCGCCTCGGCCAGGCCAATGGCCAGCTGCGCAGCAAGGAAGCTGTTGCCCACGCCGCCCTTGGGCGAATGGCACAGAACCAGAGGCATTACACGTCTCCCTTGTCGAGGTGATCGGCCAGTCGCTGCAGAATGGCGCGAATGTCCTGCTGGCTGCCGGCTTGCGCGCCGGGCGTGGCATAACGGGCGAAAAGATCGGCCAGCGCGGCCGGCATGGGCGCGCCGCCCGCGTTGGCAAGCGGTACGGCAGGGGTCAGCGGCAGGGCAGGCGCCTCGCTGGCCGCAGGGGCCTCGCCTTGGGCGGCCTCGCGATGAGGCGCCCCGTCACCGGCATGGTCACCGGCATGGTCGCCGGCATGGGCATGGGCGCGCGGGTCAGCCGCCTCGCCATGAGCATGGGCCGCCACCGGCAACTCCTCGCCGGCCGCCGCGTTCAGGTAAATCCGCGGGTCCTGCAACAGGGCCTCGAAGATCGGCCAGAACTCGACATCGCCGAAGCTCTCGCCAAATTCCTGATAGGAAAAATCGCGCCGGCCCAGCCGATCCAGAAGTTTCGCCACATCCGTACGCATGCCAATCCCCTCATGAGGCAACACTACGCACAAGTGCCTACAGATAGTTAATTTTGCATTAGCCCATTCGGCCAGTCGCCCCATTTGCCGCCGATTGGCTCGAAAAAATGCCAATCTGGCTGGCATTTGGCCACACATGGGCCAAGGCGACCAGTGGCCCGCGCCGCGCGAATCGGCACGAGCAATGCCCAGCAGGCATAGCTGAATGACTTTGCCCGGCCACCGCCCTTAGGTCACATTGCCACGCGAAGCCTGCTCAAGGCTTAACGGCGAAAGGTGGTGCAAGCGATGGACATCCTCATCATCGGCGGCGGCATTGCCGGGCTGACAGCGGCCCTGGCCCTGCAACGCCAGTCTACCCCCCAGCGGCCGCTGCGCGTGCGCCTGTTCGAACAGGCCCCCGCCTTTGGCGAGGTGGGGGCAGGCATCACGCTGAGCCAGCCGGCCAGTCGCGGCCTGTTCTGGCTGGGCCTGCAAGGCGCGATCGAGGCGGCGGCCGACATTCCGGTGCGCGCGGGCGGCGCCCATTTCGAAACCGGCGAACGCCTGCCCGGCCCCGACCACATGGCGCTGGCGCGCGCGGCGGGCGAGATCCCCTATTTCTACCAGCTGCACCGCGCCGACCTGCACCGCATTTTGAGCGATGCGGTCATGGCGGCCGATCCTGCCACCATCCACTTGGGCCGCAGCTTTGCCGGCCTCACGCAGGATGCCACCGGCGTAACCGCCCATTTCACCGACGGGTCGAGCGCGCGGGGCGACATATTGCTGGGCGCCGACGGCATCAATTCGGCGGTACGCGCGCAATTGTTCGGCGCCGAAAGCCCCCGCTTCACAGGGCAAGTGGCCTATCGCTTCCTGGTGCCGGCACAGACCGTGCGGCCCTATCTGCACCTTGGCCCCTCGGTCAATTACATCGGGCCGAACCGGGGCCTGCTGCGCTATCTCATCCGCCATGGCGAGCTGGTCAACGGCGTGGCCTTCGTGCGCACCGACAGCTGGACCGGAGAAGGCTGGTCAACGCCTGTCGAGACCGAGGAGCTGCTCGAGAAATTCGCCGGCTGGTGCCCCGACGTGCAGGGCCTGCTGCAAAATGCCCCGCGCGAAGGCACGCGCAAATGGGCGCTCTTCGACCGCGACCCGCTCGATGGCTGGACGCAGGGGCGCGTGACGTTGCTGGGCGATGCGGCCCACCCCATGCTGCCCTTCCTGGGCCTGGGCGCGGCCATGGGCATCGAGGATGGCGTGGTGCTGGGCCGGGCGATCGGCGCGGGGGCCGATCCGGTAGCGGCGCTGGCGCGCTACGAGGCCACGCGGCGCGGGCGGGCCAATGGCGTGCTGCTGGCCTCGCGCCGGCAGGGCGAGATCATGCAGGCGCGCGATGGTGTAACCCGCCGCAACTCAACCCAAAACGATGATCTGATGCGCTATGACCCGGCAACGGTAGCGCTGGCCGCCTGAACGCGAGCGAGGGGGATGACCTCCCCCTCGCCCGGCGCATTATCCGTTCTTCACAAATTCGGCCACCACCTCGGCCCATGCCTCGCTGTGCTGGTCGACAATATCGACCCCGCCGCCTTCAAGCGCGACAAACGGAAGGTCGGGGCGAATCTCGTGCGCGCGCTTGGCATGCCCGTAGATCATGTCGCCCGTATTGGTCAGGATCAGCGCCCGCTGGCGGATCAGCGGCAGGCTGTCCTCGTGGCGATACTGGTAGGCGGCGTGGTGGCCATGCCAATATTCGCCCCGCCCCGAGAGCGCCTGCACCACAAACTGGCCAATGCGCTCCATCGGCAGGCTGCCGGCGGCCAGTCGCTCGCGCGCGGCGAAGATCTCGTTGAAATGCGCCCCGCCGCTTACCGCCACAAGGTCGCGCTCGCGCTTGTGGCCATTGGCCATGAAGCTCTCGCGCTCCTGCGCCGAGAGCGGCATCGGCCCGTTCAGGATGACCGCGCTGATCCGCCCGGGGTTTTGCAACGCAGCCTCGGTGGCCGCCATCGAGCCGGTGTGATGTCCCAGCACGGCGGCCTGCGCGATACCCAGCGCATCAAGCACCGGCACCACGCATTGCCCGTAATCCTCGACGCGGGGCACGCCGGGCGCCGGATCCGACCCGCCAAAGCCGGGCATGTCGATGCCGATGGCGCAAATGCCGCGCCGGGCCAGCGGCTCGTACACCCAGTCGAACTGGCCCGAGGTCATGGGCGCCTGATGCAGCAGCACCAGCGGCGCCCCCTCGCCCAGCACCTGATAATGCACCTGGCCAAAAGGACCGTCGGCATAACCCCGCCGGGGCCAGTTGTTCTGCACACTCGCACTCATGCTACTACCTCTCTCACCATAACTTCGCGGCCCAGACGGCGGCCAAACGTAATCGCCGCCGACACAATCGAGCCGGACAGGAAACCGTGCCCCAGAAAACCGATGCCAATCGCCTCGCCGCAGCCGTACAGGCCCTCGATCACGCTGTCGTCGGAGCGCAGGGCGCGCAGGTCGGTGTCGACGCGCATGCCCGGATAGCAGCTGATCGAGCAGCCATAGTGGCGCACCGCATAGAACGGCCCCTTGCCATCGGGCGTGCCGATGGGGGCTGGCATGTGCTTGCGGCGCAGCGCGTCGCTGCCCACGGCCTGCGCGCGGTTATACAGGTCGATGCTGGCGGCCAGCCTTGCCTCGGGCATGCCGGTGCGCGCGGCCAGCGTGGCAATGTCGGGCGCGGTCACATAATCCTCGTCAAAGCCGGCGAAGAGTTCCTCCAGCTTGCCCTCGGGCCAGCGGAACAGCGGCGGCGCCTTTTGCCGGATCGCCTCGTCATAGATCACCCAGAAGGCCCAGTCGGGCTGAGCCATGGCGGCCCGCTCGCGCTGGTCGATGCTCGGCTCGTCCTCGGCCATGAAGCGATCGCCGTTCTGGTTGACGTAGATCTCCCAGGGCGGCCGGGCCGAGGGCAGGATCACCGAATGGATCCACGCCGCCGCCGGGCTGCCAATGTCGCGTGTGCCACCAAAGGCGGGCAGGCAGTAGTCGGTAAACCACAGCTCGCCGCCGGCGGCGCGCACCGCGTCGATATGGTCGCCCATCACCGTTGGCACATGATAGCGCAGCGGCACGATGCCGTGGATTTCCTGCCAGTGGCGCGCGCTGCCCGAAAAGCCGCCGGTGGCCATGATGACAGCGCCCGCGCGGATGGTTTGCGTGTGCCCGCCTTGCGTGGCGGTAATGCCCACCACGCGCCCGTTTTCGACCAGCAGGTCGGTCATGCGCGTGCCAAGGCTGATGTCCAGCTTGTGCGCTGCCTGCACCCGCGCCAGTTCGGCGCGATAGGCGTCGAGCACCTCGAACCCCTGATGCGTGCTGCGATAGGTGCGCGGCTGCGAATACAGGTCGTGCTCGGGCGCGAAAACGCCGGTGTCGGGCGTGCAGGTCCAGCCGATCGAGAGCAGCCATTCGACCATCTCGGCCGCGTCCTGAGTCCAGCGGCGCAGCAGCGCATGGTCGCCCGTGCCGTGGTTGATGCGCAGCGCGTCGGCAAAGTGCTGCTCTGCGCTGTCCTCGATGCCGTGGGCTGCCTGCAGCGAGGTGCCCGCCGCGCTGATCGAGGCGCTCGACAGGTGCAGCGTGCCGCCCACATCCTGCGCCGCTTCGACCAGCAGCACGTCAAGCCCGCGCTGCGCAGCGCCCAGCGCCGCTGGAATGCCCGCCGTGCCCGCGCCCACCACGAGCACATCACAAATCCTGTCCATCATTCGCTTCCTTGCGCGAGAGGAATGTCCTTGCGGCGCGCGGCACGGCCATGCCCCGCGCCCGCCCTGCATCACATGCGCGACATGTCCATCTGCTTGGCATTGGCCCCGCCCTTGCGGGTCAGCGCGCCAAAGGTGCGCTGGATGAAGATGTTGCGCTCTTCCTCCCAGGCGGCCTTTTCCTCGGGCGTGGGGGTGTAGAGCTCGATCCTGTCGCTCGACACGCCGGCCTCCTCCATCACCTTTTCCATCACCATCATGCGCCGCCGCATGGTCCACATCTCGGCGCCCAGCGCGATCAGGACGTGCATCATGTTGTCGACCACCTGCTGGGGGAACAGCGAGATGTTGTCGGAATCGGCGGGAATGAACCCGTCCTCGGCCGATTTGCGGGCCGAAGTGCTGGCAGTGTCGGCCATCGTCGTCTTTTCCATTGTCTCAACCATGCTGGAACATCCCGTTTGCGCGAGGCGCTGCCTGCCACGCCGGGCAGGCAGCGCTCATTCATTTCAAAATCATCGCTCTGCGAAACCGCTCATCAAAAATCGATCGAGGCGCGAATACCCACCCGCCGCAGTTCGGGCAGGGCAAGGCGGATCTCGTTCTTGTAGGCCCCGCTGGTCGACAGGGCGATCAGGTCGAGCGCCTGCCCGCCGATGTAGGTGCGCTCGTTGAACAGGTTGGTCACGAAAGCCTCGACCGAGAGGCCATGCCGCTTGACGCCCGCACGCAGGTCGATCTGGTCGTCGGGCTGGCTTTTGGCCAGATTGGCATTGTCGACATATTGCGAACCGCGGTGGCGATAGTCGATGCGGATATTGCCGGTAATGTCGTTGGCAATTTCATGCTCATAGGCCGCGCCCAACGTCCACACCCATTTGGGCGCGCCGGCCAGGCGGTGGCCGGTGGCATTGGTGGTGCCCATTTCCTGCTGGCACTCAAGGCAGACGTAGCTCTTGATCTCGCTGTCGGCCAGGCCGAACGAGCCGTTGAGCACCAGCCCCGGCAAGGGCGCCAGATCGCCGTCGATCTCGACGCCCTTCAGGTCCACCGCGCCAATGTTCTGCACAACGCTGAGCAGGTTTACCGTCGGGCTGCCGGTCACGTAATAGGGGATCGAGTTGCTGATCTGGCCATTGCGATACTGGTCGTAATAGGCCGAGGCGCGGATCGAGGCGCGATTGTGCCAGAAGCGCGACTTGATGCCGACCTCGAAATTGTCCAGCCGTTCCTG
>DATMUT010000334.1:0-2512 GCA_035563755.1 Novosphingobium sp. | reverse complement strand
CCCCTGCGCGCGCAGCACACGCACGACCGCCACTGCCAGCAGGAAAGCCATGCCCACCGCCGCCAGATGGCCGTGAGCGGCCCCCAGATCGCTCTCGTCGAGCCGGTTGGGGTTGACCAGCGCGACCGCGCGCGGCAGCTGGGCACTGCATTTGTGATGGTCGACCACCACCACTTCGACCCCGGCATCGGCGGCCATGGCCAGCGCCTCGTGCGCCATGGCCCCGCAATCGACCGTCACCACCAACTGGCTGCCCTCGCGCCCCAGTCGCACCAGCGCCTCGCCGCTGGGCCCATAGCCTTCGAGCAGGCGGTCGGGGATGTAATGGCGGGCATCATGGCCCAGCATGCGGATCAGGCGGATCAGCAGGGCGGCGCTGGTTGCCCCGTCCACGTCATAATCGCCGTAAATGGTGATGGCCTCGCGGCGGGTAATCGCATCGGCCAGCCTTTGCGCCGCCACATCCATGTCGCGAAAGGCCGAGGGATCGGGCAGGAAGGCGCGCAGGGTGGGGTTGCGCTGGCGCTCGACATCCTCGCGCGCGACCCCGCGCGAGAGCAGGATCTGCGTGACCAGATCGTCGCCCCATTCCTGCGCTCCGGTGGCGGCAAGATCCATGTTGCCTCCGCGCCAGCGCCAGGCGCGGCCGGAAATCGAGGCTGAGGCGCCCAGCAGGGCCGAAGTGTGCGTGTTCATGCCCCCGACCTATCGCATGGGCGTAAGCTAGGAAAGTGCGTGCGGGCGGACAGGCTGCCGGCGCGATGCGTGCAATTCCGCGAAAAGAGCTGCCTAAAGCGGCGCAGCGAATGAAAATTATTTGCGCCATTGAAAAAATCCGGGAACAGTTTGATCGTAGATGATGTTTTTACTCTCCTTGTAAAAAGATAGGGTCGACTAGGGAGGCTTGGGAATGCCATATTCGAGGCGGGTTGCTGGCGAAGCCTTCGGAAGATGACGGCTGCATCGTATATGATCAAAGATCGCTTAAACTCGCCCGACGGCTCCTTGCGGGCATCGCTGGCGTTCTTGTTTCCGGCGGGCGACCGGCCGGACATTGCAGCCTTGCGCCACTTGCTCGAGCATGACCCATCTGCCGCGGCCAGTTTCACCCTGTCGCATGTGCCCCCCGAAGGCGACGGCTGGGTCGAGGTGCTTACCAGCGGGCTGACCTTTGATCTGGGCGGCCTGGCGCCGGCGGCGCCTGCCGGTTGGGGCGAGGCGGCCTACAGGTTTGGCCTGCCCGCCGATCTGGCAGAGGGCGAACTGGAGGCGGTCGAACTGCATCCTGGGGCGCATTTGCGCGGGGGCGAGGCTTTGCCGCCGGTGACGCGCGCCATGCTGAGGACGGGGCTGGCATTGGCTGCATTGCCGGGGGTGAGGGCTGTTGCCTGGGCGCCCGCGCGCAGCCTGATGGCGCCCGATTATTTCGCGCAGTCAGTCGCGCGCTGGTTGGGCGGCGGTGCTTTCCCCGCGTTGGGGCTGACAGCTTTGCACCGCGACGGCGATGCGGCAATTTGCAGCGAGGGGCTACGTTTTTTTACTGGACAGGAATTGCGAATCGAAACACATTCCGGCTCTGACTTCGCCAAGGCAGGCAAGATCGCGGTGCGGCTTATCCACAGCCTTGTGTCCGCCGGTCCTGTCAGTTCCGCATGCGAGGTCGAGGGGCCAGAGGGCGCGCGCCTGTCTTTGGAGCCTTCGGCTGATGGGCGCTGGCTGCGCGTATGGAACAAAGGCTGAAAGAAAATGTCCCGCCTTCTCGTCTGACCGAAAAGCGGGTGAGGGCTGTGAGTGACCCCAAGGCGCATCTGCTGCCTTTGCGCGGTGCGCGGCCAGGTTTGCCGTTTCGCGCGGTCAATCGCTGCGATGCTCCTGATTACGATGCGGGCCTGCAAAGGCACCACCTGCTGCCCAGGCAATTGCTGTCGCAAAAATGTTTTGGGGCGCTGTTCGAATCAATTGGCCACAAGCGTATCGGTTTTGAGGATTTCCGCAGTAACGGCCTGCTTCTGCCGGGTTGCGATGCGGCGGCCCTGCGCATTGGCTTGCCCATGCATCGCGGGCCGCACCAAAGCTATAATGCGCTGGTGATCGAGCGCGTCGGGCAGGTTGAGGCACGCTGGGCAAGCCTGCGCCTGCGCGCGCCAGACATGGCTGTAAACGAGGCGGTTGAGCGGCTTGCCCTGCTGCAGCGAGCGCTGCGCAGGCGGTTGATGCGGCCGCGCAAGGCCGCCTTCCGGTTGTGCAGTCTCGACCCGCAAGGCCGCCGCCCCGATTTTGCCGAGCTGGATGCGATGGTCGACAGCCTATGGCCCGACACGTCGCCCGACAGCTTGTGGCCCATCCCTGAGCTGGAAAACCTGGTGACCGAGATGGTGCTGCCCGAAGTATTGCTGGCCGGGCCTGTTTGCGGCGGCTCCGTGCCATAAATGCAAAAGCAAAGGCCGCCCCGGCGCGAAACCGGAGCGGCCTGTTGCCTCAAATGCCCCTTGGCTCAGGCTGTCATCACGCT
>DATMUT010000333.1:0-2376 GCA_035563755.1 Novosphingobium sp. | reverse complement strand
CCCAAGTCATCGCATGAAGAGCGGTCGCGGCAGGAGTTTGCCAAGGGCCTGCGCGGCTATATTCAGCGTGAAGTGCTGCCCGGCCTGACCCCGCTTCACAAGAAAGTCGCAGGCAACCTGCCCGGCACGCCCGACCGCCATGCCATCCGCAAGGCCATGGTGCGCGAGCCCTATTTCCAGTCCTATGCCGCGCTGAACCGCACCGCGCAGGAATTGCTGTGGGCGGCCGTGATCGACAGTATCGAGCGTCAGGGGCCGGTGCTGGCCGAAACCGCCGGGCAGCTCGAAGGCTCGGTCGGCTCGCTGCATCTGGCGCCCGACATGGAGGTGCCGCGCTATGTCACGGCGCTGGATATCCATTGCATGCCGGGAGGCTACGCCTCGACCGCCGACGCCACCGGTATTGCCGCCGGGGCGCTGTATGACCGCGGCGTCTATCTTTATGCGATGGGCTATGTCGGGCCGTATAACGACGACAAGGGCCGCTCGGTCTGCAATTACATCAAGCGCAAGCTGCCCGATTTCGCGCCCAGGCGCATCCTCGACATGGGCTGCACCGTCGGCCATTCGACGCTGCCATATAAAGAGCTGTTCCCCGATGCCGAGCTGTGGGGCATCGACGTGGCCGGGCCGGTGGTCAAATACGCCCATCTGCGCGCCGCGGGCATGGGCTATGATGTTAATTTCGCCCAGATGAACGCCGAGCAGACCGACTTCCCCGATGGCCATTTCGACCTGGTCGTCAGCCACATCATGCTGCACGAAACCAGCGCCAAGGCGATGCCGCGCATCTTTGCCGAATGCCACCGCCTGCTGGCGCCCGGCGGCTACATGATCCACGCCGACCTGCCGCCGTTCGACCTGATGGACCCCTTCACCCAGTTCATTCTGGACAACGAAACCTATTACAACAACGAGCCGTTCTGGGGGGCGATGCGCGACCTGGATCAGGTCGCCCTGGCCAAGGCGGCGGGCTTCCCGCCCGAAACCATCCGCTTTGACACCGCGCCCATGGCGATCAAGGAATTCGCCACCAAACAGGCCGCTGGCTATAGCGAGGATGCCGCCGAGGCCATTGCAGAGCGCGAATTTACCGCCGGCGAATTTGCCCCCGGCGGCGGCTGGGAAGTGCTGATCGCGCGAAAGGCCGTGGCATGAGCATGCTGCCCGAAACCCTGAGCGGCGCGCTGCTGCCTGCGACGGAAACCGCCTTTTACGCGATGGATGTCTATCGCCCCGGCGTCAGACCGCGCGGCGTGTTGCGTCCCGGCAGCGTGGCCGAATTGCAGGCGATCGTGCGCGCGGCGGCGGCGGCCAATCTGGCCATGTTCACGCGCGGCGGCGGTGTGTCCTATACCGATGCCTATACGCCCACCCGCGAAGACAGCATCGTTATCGACACCAGCGCGCTGAGCCGCATCATCGAGATCAACCAGCAGGACATGCTGGTCACGGTTGAGCCGGGGATCAGTTGGAAGGCGCTGGATGACGCATTGGCGCCGCTGGGGCTGAAGGTGCCTTTCGTCGGCACCTTTTCCGGGCTGGCAGCATCGGTGGGAGGCACGGTCAGCCAGAACGCCAATGGGCATGGCAGCAACGGCGCCGGCACCGCCGCCGACAGCGTTGTGGCGGTCGAGTTGCTCGACGCAAAGGGCGATTTTATCCGCACGAGCACGGCTGGGGCGGCGGGCAGCGGCGCCTGTTTCCGCAATTACGGCCCGGATCTGACCGGGCTGTTCACCGGCGATTGCGGCGCACTGGGCATCAAGACAGCCGTGGTGCTCAAGCTGTTGCGGCGCAAACCGGCCTTCGAGACGGCCTCTTTCGCCTTTGCCGATTTCGCCACGCTGCATGCCTGCATGTCGCGCATCGCCGGCGAACGGATCGACGACAAGAGCTTCGGGCTGGACCTGGCCCTGTCGCAGGGCCAGATCGGCAAGCAGGATGCCGGGTCGATGCTGGGCATTGTGCGCGAGGTTTGGCGCAGTTCGCCGGGCATCGTGGCGGGCCTGCGCAGCCTGACGACGATGGCGCTGGCTGGCAAGCGGGTGCTGGCCAGCGCGCCCTATGCCGCCCATTACATTGTCGATGGCCACGACCCGGTCGAGGCGCGTGCCAAGATCACCTCGCTGCGCCGCATCGCCCATGGTTTTGGCGGCGAGATCGCCAATTCGGTGCCAACCATCGTCAAGAGCATGCCGTTCCAGCCGCTGCACAACATGCTGGGGCCGCAGGGCGAGCGCTGGGTGCCGTTGCATGGCCTGTTTCCGCATTCGCGTGTGGCCGGTTTTCATGCGGCGCTGACCGCCTATGTCGACAGCCAGCGGGCCAGGATGGCGCAGTGCCGCGTGCATATTGGCGCGATGTTTTCCTGCA
>DATMUT010000332.1:0-2212 GCA_035563755.1 Novosphingobium sp. | reverse complement strand
CCCGCCGCCGCCGCCGCGCCTGTGTCGAAGCTGGTGTCGCCCACATAGGCCGTGCGCGCCTGCGCCAGCCCCGAGCGCGCCACCATCAGTTCCAGCAGGTCGGGCTGGGGTTTGGCGCGGCCCGGCCCCAGCGTGTCGCCGCCAATGATGGTGTAGAAATGATCGGTCAGTTCCAGCTCGCCCAGCAGCTTGCGGGCCAAATGCTCCAGCTTGTTCGTCACGATGGCCAGCTTGGCCCCGCGCGCGGCCAGTTCCTGCAACATCTCGGCCCCGCCCGGAAACAGGCGCGAATGAACCGCGATATTGGCCTCGTAATGGGCCACCAGCGCCTCGGTCAGGCTGGCCAGCGCATCATCGGCCAGCGTTACGCCCTGCCGGGCAAGGGCGCGCGCCAGCATCGCCTTTGTGCCGCCGCCTACCAGTTCGCGCACCTGCTCCATCGGCACGGCCTCGTACCCGCCAAGGCGCAGCGCGTGGTTGAGCGCCACCCCCAGATCGGCCGATGTGTCGAGAAGCGTGCCGTCCAGGTCGAAACCCACGATGTCGAAGGGAAAATCGGTCATGGCACGCGGCTCTGCCTTCCCCGTATGGAATCTGCAAGCAAATGCTGGCAAAGACCCTTCCCATGAACGCGCTGACCACTCCGCTCGCCATTATCGTCCTTGCCGCGGGCAAGGGCACCCGCATGAAAAGCGACACGCACAAGGTGCTGCACCCCATCGCGGGCCGCCCCATGCTGGAGCACCTGCTGGCCAGCGCCGCGCAGCTTGAACCATCCGCCAGCGTGGTGGTGGCAGGCCACGGCCGCGACCAGCTCGAGGCGGCGCTGGGCGCGCGCGCGACCATTGCCGTGCAGGAGCCGCAGCTGGGCACCGGCCATGCGGTGCAGGTGGCAGAGGGCGCGCTGGCCGGCTTTGATGGCGACGTGCTGATCCTGTATGGCGACGTGCCGTTTGTGCGCGCCGACACCATGCGCGCCATGATCGAGCGGCTGAACGCGCCCGATTCGCCCGCCGTCGTCGTGCTGGGCTTCGAGCCGGAGGATACGCTGCAATATGGCCGCGTGATTGCGGCGGATGGCCGCATCGCCAAGATGGTGGAGCACAAGGACGCGAGCGCAGAGGAACGCGCCTGCCGCCTGTGCAATTCGGGCCTGATGGCGGTCAAGTCGCGCGACCTGTTCGCGCTGCTGGCGCAGGTGGGCAACGACAATGCGCAGGGCGAATATTACCTGACCGACATCGTCAACATCGCCAACACGCAGGGGCGCGTTTGCGCCGTTGTCGTGACCGATGACGAGCATGAGGTGGCCGGCATCAACAGCCGCGGCGAACTGGCGCTGGCCGAGCGCCGCTGGCAGGATCGCCGCCGCGCGCAGGCGATGGCCGATGGCGCCACGCTGATTGCGCCCGAAACGGTGTGGTTCAGCTGGGACACGCAGATCGGCCGCGACGTGGTGATCGAGCCGAATGTGGTGTTCGGCCCGGGCGTCAGCGTGGCCGACGATGTGGTCATCCACGCCTTCAGCCATCTGGCCGGCGCGAAGGTGGCCAGCAAGGCCGACATCGGCCCCTATGCCCGCCTGCGCCCCGGCGCCGACATCCGCGAGAAGGCCCGTGTCGGCAATTTCGTCGAGATCAAGAATGCGGTGATGGGCGAAGGCGCCAAGGCCAACCACCTGACCTATGTGGGCGATGCCGAGGTGGGGGCGGGAGCCAATCTGGGAGCGGGCACCATCACCTGCAATTACGACGGCTATTTCAAGCACAAGACCATCATTGGCGAGCGCGCCTTCATTGGCAGCAATTCCGCGCTGATCGCGCCGGTGCGCATTGGCGCCGATGCTATCGTGGCAGCGGGCAGCGCGGTGAGCCGCGATGTGGCGGCCGGGGAGCTGCGGCTGGTGCGCGCCGAGCAGCTGGTCAAACCCGGCTGGGCAGACCAGTTCCACGACATCATGCGGCGCAAGAAGGCCGAGAAGAAGGCCGGCAAGTAACACCGGCCAGTAACACCGACACTACAGGCGATTAAGCCTGCCGAAAGGCGGGCTGTCGCAAGGGCGGATATGGATGGGGGCAGCGGGCAGCGCCCCCTCGCAAACATTGGGGACAAGGCGCATGTGCGGCATCATTGGCATCGTGGGCAAAGAGGAAGTGGCGGACCGTCTGGTCGATGGCCTGCGCCGGATGGAATATCGCGGCTATGATTCGGC
>DATMUT010000331.1:0-2303 GCA_035563755.1 Novosphingobium sp. | reverse complement strand
CCGGGCGCCGTCGATGTGGCGGGCGGCGCGGTCCTGCTCGGCCTTGCGGGCCTGGCGCTCGCCTTTGGTCTGGCCGTGCAGGGCGCGGTTGGCGTCGGCCTTGCGGGCGGCCTCGTCGCGGGTGCGGGCCTTGCGGGCCATGCGCAGGTTGATGATCTCGGCCATGAAGGCTCCTTTGCCGGCAAGTGTGGCGGCTGTGCCACGTATGCCCCATGCCGGCAAGCCATCGTTCCAATGGGGGATCGACCGGGGCGCGCGGCTGCGTCATGTTCGCGCGCATAATGGAGATGAGCGAACACCCCTTGCGCCGCCGCGTGGTCGGCGAGATGCATCTGCGCCGCTGGCCGCGCCTGTCGCCGCCGGCGCAAGTGGTGCAGGTGCTGCGCCTGCTGGCCCCGCACGAGCGCGAAGGCGCGCGCGCCCTGCTGGCCGACCTGCCGCGCGGGGGCTTTCTGGCCCCGTCCGAAGCGCTGGCCAGCGAGGGGCTGCGCCATGCCGAAGGCGACATGGCGCCCGGCATCGCCTTTGCCTGGGAGCTGCACGCCGAGGCTTGCGGCATCACCCTGTTCCGCCGCGCGCCCGATGCCGACATGAGCGAGGCGCTGGACTGGATGGCGCGCTGCCCGGGGCAGGTCATCCGCGCCACGCGCATCCGCCTGTGCGCCTCGGTCGAGGAAGCGCGGGCGCTGCTGCCCGAGATGGGCTTTGTCGGCTCGGATCTGGTGAGCTGCGAGATTGGCGCGACCGGCGGCGAGCAGGGCGGCCGGCCGGTGGCGCGCATGTGGTCCGATTTTCGCATCGGGCCTGATGGTTTCGGCGCCTCGCTGGTTGCCTTGCACGATGCGGATGCCTGCGACAGCGGCGATATCGCCCGCTTGTTGCAGGCGTTTCAGGAGCTGGGCAACTACCGTAATCTGGCGCTGATGGGCCTGCCCGAGGCGCAGGCGCACTGGTCCGCGCTGGACGCGGCAGAGGAGCGGCTGCGCGATCTGGCAGGCGATGTGGCCGCCGGCGCCGCGCAAGGGGCAGGGCCAGCCATGACCGACGATGCGCTGCTGGCCCGCGTGTCGGCCATCAGCCTCGACCTGATGCATGTGGCCGCGCAAACCGGCTATCGCATGAATGCCACCGAGGCCTATGCGCGCCTGGCCGAGGAACGCCTGGCGGCGCTGGCGGTGCGGCCGGTGGCGGGGCACCCCTCGCTGGTCGATTTCACGCAGCGGCGATTGTTGCCCGCTGTGCGCACATGCTCGGCCTTTGCCCGGCGGGTCGACCAGTTGCAGGCCCGGGCTGCGCGTTTTGCCGCCCTGCTGCGCACCCGCGTCGAAACCCATATCGAGAACCAGAACGGCCGCCTGCTGCGCTCGATGGAGCGTAGCGCCAGCCTGCAATTGCGCCTGCAACAGCTGGTCGAGGGGCTTTCGGTGGTGGCGCTGTCCTATTATGCGGTGGCGCTGTTGGGCTATGTGTTCAAAGGCGCCGAGGAGATCTGGCCGCATCTGCCAGCACCGCTCATTATCGGGCTGATGGTGCCGCTGGTGGTGGCGGGCACGTGGTGGGCCATTCACCGCATGAAGGCGCGCCTGCTGGGCCATGACGAGGCCCATTAGCGCGCGATTGGCGGTGGATTTAGCGCGGCGGCTGGGGCAGACTGACCGGGCATGACATCGACCATCACGATCCGCCCTTTGAGCGGCGCCGATATTGCCGGCGCCATTGCCGATCTGGCCGCCTTGCGCATCGCCGTCTTTGCCGCCTGGCCCTACCTGTACGATGGCGACACAGCCTATGAAGCGCAATATCTGCGCGAATTCGCCGCCGAGCCGGGCAGCGTGCTGATTGCCGCCTGCGATGGCGAGCGCATCGTGGGTGCGGCCACCTGCTCGCCCATGAGCGGGCAGAAGGCGGAATTTCGCGCGCCCTTCGAGGAGCGCGGCATAGACACCGCCAGCCTGTTCTATTTTGGCGAAAGCGTGCTGCTGCCCGAATATCGCGGGCGCGGCATTGGCCATGCCTTTTTCGACCACCGCGAGGCCGCCGCCCGCGCCGCCGGAGCCACCGCCGCCACCTTTGCCGCCGTCATCCGCCCGGCCGACCATCCCGCCCGGCCCGAGGGGTATCGCCCGCTCGATGCGTTCTGGCGCGCGCGCGGCTATGCGCCGGTCGAGGGGCTGGTCACGCAACTGGCCTGGCAGGAACATGGCGAGGCGGGCGAAAGCGCCAAGCCGATGCAATACTGGTTGAGGACACTGTGATGCGCGTGACGATTGCCGCTGCCCAATATCCTGTCGAGCAACTGGCCG
>DATMUT010000330.1:0-3182 GCA_035563755.1 Novosphingobium sp. | reverse complement strand
CGCATGCCGGTGAAGACCATGGCAAGACCCGCCTCGTCGGCCGCCTTGATGACCTCATCGTCGCGCATCGACCCGCCCGGCTGGATGACCATGGTCGCGCCGGCCTCGACCGCGGCCAGCAGGCCATCGGCAAAGGGGAAGAACGCGTCCGAGGCCACCGCGCTGCCCTTGGTGCGCGTTTCGGCAAAGCCGTGGGTTTCGGCAGCTTCGGCGGCCTTGGCGGCGGCGATGCGGCTCGAATCGCGGCGGTTCATCTGGCCGGCGCCGATCCCGGCGGTCACGCCTTCCTTGGCATAGACGATGGCGTTCGACTTCACATGCTTGGCCACGGTCCAGGCGAACAGCGCGTCCTGCAATTCCTGCTCGCTGGGCTGGCGCTGGGTCACGACCTTGAGGTCATCACGGCTGATCGCGCCATTGTCGCGGTTCTGGACCAGCAGGCCGCCCGCGATCGGCTTGGCGATCAGGCCACCACGCTTGGCATCGGGGATCTCGCCGATCAGCAGCAGGCGCAGGTTCTTCTTCTTGGCAAACACCGCCTTGGCATCGTCATTGGCGTCGGGCGCCACGACCACTTCGGTGAAGATGCCGCTGATCGCTTCTGCAGTCGGGCCGTCGAGCGGGCGGTTGACGGCGATGATGCCGCCAAACGCGCTGACCGAGTCGCACTGGAACGCGGCCTCATAGGCCTCGACCAGCGTGGCCGCCGTGGCAACGCCGCAGGGGTTGGCGTGCTTGACGATCACCACGGTCGGCTCGGCATCGCGGAATTCGGCCAGCAATTCGAGCGCGGCGTCGGCGTCGTTGTAATTGTTGTAGCTCAGTTCCTTGCCCTGAACCTGCACGGCCTGCGCCAGACCCTTTTCCTTGGCGCCATGCGGAATGTAGAGCGCGGCGGCCTGATGCGGGTTTTCGCCATAGCGCAGTTCCGACACGCGCGCGCCGGTGATCGCCAGCGTTTCGGGGAAAGTCTCGCCCTGATCGACAGTGGCGAACCACTGGCTGATCGCGCCGTCATAGGCGGCGGTCAGGGCGTAAGCCTTGGCGGCAAACTTGCGGCGCTGGGCCAGCGTGGTTTCGCCATTGGCCACGATGGCATAATCGGCCGGATCGGTGACGATGGCGACGAAATCGTGGTTCTTGGCCGCCGAACGCACCATGCTGGGGCCGCCGATGTCGATGTTCTCGATGATCTCTTCGCGCGTGCCGCCCTTGGCCACCGTCTGAACGAAGGGATAGAGGTTGACCACCACCAGATCGATCGCACCGATCTCATGCTCGTTCATGCTGGCCACATGCTCGGCATTGTCGCGCACGGCCAGCAGGCCGCCGTGAACCTTGGGGTGCAGCGTCTTGACGCGGCCGTCCATCATCTCGGGAAAGCCGGTCAGTTCCGAAATGTCCTTCACATCCAGCCCGGCATCGCGCAGCGCCTTGGCCGTGCCGCCGGTCGACACCAGCTCGACACCCTTGGCGGCCAGCGCCTTGCCCAGATCGACAAGGCCGGTCTTGTCGGAAACAGAGAGCAATGCACGACGGATCGTGACGGTGTCGGTCATGGGCGGGCCTTTCTGGGCTGGCGAATGCGAACGGGACAAGCGCCATCTGAGCCGGGCGCCTTTGGCCGCGCCTCATACGGATTTTGCGCGATTTGGGAAGGGGGAGGGGGCGGTGTCATGAAAGAGAAAAGAACCGATGCGAGGGGCTGGCCGCTCGCGCCCCCGATAATCTCTTTGTTGTGCAAGGTGTTGGGCGCCAGCGCCGGGGCGCTGCCTGCTTCTAGCCCATCTTCTTGAGCAGCCAGGCGAAGTTACCGCCGCCCCGGCTCACCATGCCCTGAATCACCAGTTGGTGCACCGGCACCGGGCGCCCGTCGCCATCGGCCCAGATCGATTCCTCAACGCTCACCTCGCCCCCGCCGCTGCGGAACTGCCAGTAGCTGCCGTCGGGCAGGGCCAGACCCACGCCCTGCCGGTCCTCCGACAATCCCACCTCGACCCCCGGCCCCAGATGGAAGCGGATGGCAAAACCCACCTTGCCGCGCTGCGCCTTGCGCTTGTGCGGCACGATCATGTCCTCGCCGCGCAGTTCGGTGCCATCGTCGCGCAGGATCAGGATGCGCCGGTGCAGCAGGCCATAGCGCGCGACATAGCCGTCGTGACTGGCCTCGACACGGGTGGCGCCGCGCCCGCGCTGGCCCTCGCCCTCGATCGCGCGGCGGTCCACCTCGACCTCGGCCACGCCGCTGCCAAGGCCGCCGTTGATGAGCACCGCGGTCGAATTGGCATCATCGATCACGAGCGTGGAATGGGCCGCCGTCGCGCGCAGGCCCTGTTCGAGCCGCACCGGCATCAGGCCGCCGGCCGCCGCCCCGCCGCCGCAGTTCACGATGATCCGCTGCCCGGCATGGCTGAACTCGAACGCCAGCGTCGAGGCGCAGCCGCTGCGCGCATGGCGGGCCAGCGGCGGAGGCGCCGCGTCAAACTGCAGGATGCCCTTGGCCGCCACCACGCGCTGATAGCCCCACTGGCGCACTTCGCGCAAAGGCCGCGTGCGCACGCCGCTGGCCGCGATCAGCGCCGAAACCTCTTCCTCGGACACCGCCCAGCCGCCCTGCCAGCTGCCCAGCGCGCCATCGCCATGACCCAGCGCCAGCAGCGGCGGCACCATCAGTTGCAGGATCGCATCGAGCGCGGCCGGCGGCTCGCGGCGGCAGGCGCGATAGCAGGCGATCACCTGCACCACGAGCGCCACCGCCTCCATCTGGCCCAGCGGGCTGCGCGACAGGCAGCCGCCATCCTCGCCCAGCAGCTCGCCCAGCGCCTGCACCAGCCCGGCCTCGCCATACAGGCGCCGCGCATGGCCATCGGGCAGCAGCAGGCCGGCGGCCACAATGGCGCTCCACCCGGCCACCTGCGCCAGCGTATCCTCGGCCCGCGTGACATGCGCGTCGAGCCAGCGCGCCGTCGTGCCAATGGCGTCGAGCACATTGGCACGCAGGCCCTTGTCCGCGCCCGAAAGGATGAGCGGGGCATAGACCAGCCAGTTGAGCAGCCGCATGCCCGCGTTGCCCACGCTCCACGCCGCGCCCTTGCCGGCGCGGGCGGGGGGCTGGCGGTTGGCCTGCAGCCAGCTGGCCAGAATGCGCTCGGCCACGGGGGCGACCTGCTCGCGCGCGCCGG
>DATMUT010000329.1:0-2272 GCA_035563755.1 Novosphingobium sp. | reverse complement strand
TCGCGCGGGGCGCCTTCGCGCGCGCGCGCAATCTCGGCGCGGTCAATGGCCTGCCAGTCGCGGAAGGTCACGAAATCGAGGCCGCGCGCGGCGGCCAGCGCCTCGAAGCCGGGGCGGCCCTGCTTGCCGGGTGCGCCGATGGCGCCTGCGGCCAGATCCTCGGCGATGCGCTCGACAATGCCGAAGCCGTCGGGCCGGTTGGTGCCGATGGTGCCCGAAGGCCCGCGTCGCGCCCAGCCCACGCAATACAGGCCCGGTGAAATGCGCCCCTCTACATTGGCGAAGCGGCCTGCGGCAGTGTCGTAGGGCACGCCGGCAATGGGCGTGGTCTGATAGCCAATGCAGCTGACCACAAGGCTGGCGGGAATGGTGTAGATCTCGCCCGTGCCCACGGCGCGGCCGTTCTCAAGGCGGGTGCGCTCGATTTCCACTGCCTTGACCTGGCCCGAGCCCAACAGCGCGCGGGGGGCGGCATAGAAATCGAACGCAATGGGAAAATCGCCCTTGGCCGCAGTGCCTTCGGCAAAACCACGCAGCAACTGCACCGATTTGCGCAGGCCCGGATCGAGCGCTCCATCGGCCTCTGCCGGTGGCAGGTCGGCCGGGGCGACATGCACCGCCGCGCGTTCAAGATGGCCCAGTTCGCCCAGTTCCTTTGGCGTCATGGCAATCTGGTGCGGGCCGCGCCGCCCCAGAATGGTCACGCCGGCAATGCCCGATGCCGCCAGCGCGCCCAGAGCATGGGTGACAATGTCGGCGCCATCAAACTCGTGCGGCGTCTTGGCCAGAATGCGCGCCACATCGAGCGCCACATTGCCGTTGCCGATAACCACCGCCTGCCCGCCCGAAAGGTCGGGCGAGAGGTCGGCGTATTGGGGGTGGCCGTTGTACCAGCCGACAAAGCCGGCGCTGCCAAACACATTGCCAAGCCCGGCGCCCGGCAGGTCGAGCGCCCGGTCGGCCGGGGCGCCCGTGGCCAGCACGACCGCGTCATACAGCCCCAGCAATTCCTCGACCGAGATGTCGGCGCCCACATTCACATCGCCCACAAAGCGCACATTGTCGGTCAGGGCGACCGCCTCGTAGCGCCGGGCCACGCCCTTGATCGACTGGTGGTCGGGGGCAACGCCGCTGCGGATCAGGCCATAGGGCACCGGCAGCCGGTCGAAAATGTCGACCCGAACGCCATCGCCCCACTGCTTTTGCGCTGCCTCGGCGGTGTAATAGCCGGCAGGGCCGGATCCGATTACGGCCAGGTGCAGCATCGGCAATCTCCTTCGCGCAAGTCACATGTCTGCCAAGGGGGCAGATCATACGTCTTTGCCATGATAGGCAAGCCTTTATCGCGGGCTGGCCCGGATTGGCGGAAGTGATCGGTTTCATTAGGCTGCCCTACGGCCTTTATGCGGCGCGAGAGCCAAGGCTTAACGGATTTTCAAGCGCATTTTGTGCTATGTCACAGGCAGGGCTGTTGGGCAGGACCCGATCGAGCATAAGGCAGGCAATTACCACATGGGCATCAGAAGCAAGGCAGCGGGCAGCGGGGCGGCTGGCAATGCCGTGCCGGGCGGCGACAGGCGCCGCGCCGCGCAGGCCGGCAGCCCGGGCGTGGATGTCACGCGGCTGCGTCGCAGTGGCGATGCCGGACGCCGCCTGGCCGAGCCTTATCCGGGCTATTTCTTCATTTCCGAAGGCTGGGCGATGGTGGCCCCGGTCATGGCGCTGGTCAGCCTGCTGCTGGTGATCGACCAGTTCTCCTTGCCTTTGCTCTATGCGATTGTGCCTGCGGTCTTCGCCGTGGTAATCGCGGCCCTGGCGCCGCTGTTTGTGCGTTTCGAGCGCAAGGGGCGCCGGGCGCTGGGGTTGCGCTGCGTGGCGCTGGGGGTGGCGGTGGTGTTGCCCATGCTGCTGTTCGGCGCCTCGATGGCGGCCTGGCATTATACCCGGCCCGACCTGAGCGGGCTGGTGCTGGTGGGCGCGCTGGTGGTTGTGGGGCTGGTGGCTTCGGTGGTGCTGTCGGGGCGGCTGGTGGCGCTGGTGTCGGCCATGACGGCCTTGTGGTTTTTCCCCGCGATTGCGACCGGGTCGGCAGGGGCCATCGTCATTCTGCTGCTGGGCTGCGGGTTGGGCGCGGGGGCGGCGGTGCGCCAGGTCACGATCGACCGCGCGGCGCAGGCCGAGCAGCGCGAGATGCGGCGTCAGCAGATGCGCGCCGAGGATATCCTTTCGGACTTTGAGCAGACCGGGCAGGGGTGGTTCTGGGAAACCGACC
>DATMUT010000328.1:0-3505 GCA_035563755.1 Novosphingobium sp. | reverse complement strand
CAAGGTGCAGGCGCGCGCGCTGCTCGAGGCATCGGCGGGGCGCACGCTCAACGTCATGTTCCCGATGATTTCGGAACCGTGGGAGTTCGAGGCGGCCCGCGCCGTGTTCGAGGGGCAGCTGGCGCACCTGCGGGCCATGCGCAAGACGCTGCCCGAAACGGTGCGCTATGGCGCCATGCTCGAGGTGCCGGCGCTGGCCGAGATGCTCGACGTGCTGCTGCCGCAGCTCTCGTTCCTCTCGATCGGCACGAATGACCTTACGCAGTTCCTGCTGGCGGCCGACCGTTCGCACCCCAAGCTGGCCGAGCGCTACGACTGGCTCAGCCCGGCGATCCTGCGCTTTCTGCGCCGCGTGTCGGATGCGGGCCACGCCCATGATGTGCCCATGACGGTGTGCGGAGAAATGGGCGGCCGCCAGCTCGAGGCGCTGGCGCTGATGGGGCTGGGCATCCGCCGCCTGTCGATCACGCCGGCATCGGTCGGGCCGATCAAGGAGCTGGTGCGCAAGGTCGACATCCCCGAGATCACCGAGGCGATGAGCAAGTGGCTGGCGCATCCGCCCGCGTCGCTGCGGGCCGAACTGTCGGCCTGGGCGGCAGGGCGCGGAATCGCGGTCGACTGATCGCTGGAAACGGTGTTTTGCGGCGCGGCAAATGCCCGATCCGGCGACGGATTTTGCATGGCCGCCGCAAGATGGTTGACATTCGGTAGCAAGCGGCGTTGTGTCCGGCCGGGGCGCAATTTGAGCATACATCGGAACGGTTGATGAGTGCGGAAGAAATACTGCCGGGGCAGACGCCTCAGGCTGCAGCCATGACGGCCAGTGCCCGTCTCGTGCAGGCGCGCGAGGCTAAGGGCATGAGCGTGTCCGACGTGGCCAAGGCGACCCGCATTCCCGAACGCCACCTGCGCGCGCTCGAGGCGGACGATCTGGCCGCCTTGCCGGCCAAGACCTATGTGGTGGGCTTTGCCCGCAGCTATGCCCGTGTTGTCGGCCTCGACGAGGGCGAGATCGTGCAGGCGATCGGCGCGGACTATCGTCGTAGCGCGGCCAGCAACGAGGTCGAGACGGCCCCCATCTTCACCCCCGGCGACCCGGCCCGCGTGCCCAGCGCCCGCTTTGCCTGGGCGGCAGCCACTGTGGCGCTGCTGGTGGCGGTGGGCGGCTTTGCCTGGTGGCACAGCCGCGATGATGGCGTGGCGGGGCTGCCCTCGCTGTTGCCGCCCGATGCGCCGGCCAGCGCGCCGGCCCGCCCGCATGTGCCCGCGCCTGTTGCTCCTGCTGCCCAGCCGTCCGGTCCGGTGGTGTTCACCTCGCAGGACGATAACGTCTGGGTGAAATTCTATGACGGCGCCGGCAAGCAGCTGATGCAAAAGCTGATGGCCAAGGGCGAAACCTATACCGTGCCGGCTGACGCGGCCAATCCGATGGTCTGGACCGGGCGCCCCGATGCGCTGGCCATTACCATTGGCGGCAAGGCTGTGCCCGCGCTGGCCGATGGCAAGCAGCGGATCAAGGATGTGCCGGTTTCGGCGGCAGCCTTGCTGGCGCGCGGCGCTCCGGCGCCGGCAGCTGGTGCCCCGGCGGGCGCGACCGCCTCGCCTGCGCCTGTTGCAAGCCCGTCGCCCGCGGCAACGCCGGTGGCGGCACTGGCGCCCCGTCCGCATGCGGCGATGCGCCATGTGCCTCGCCCGGCAGCCACGGCGTCGGCGGCCGCTGCCGTGGCGCCTGCGCCGGTTGCCGGCGATGGCGCGGTTAAACGATCCACCGATTAGCAGTGGGCCAATCTCGACAGGGACACGCGCTTGCGGCATCACCGGTTGCCGTGCGGTTAACCGATTTCGCAGGCGCGCAAGGCCGCTTTGGCGCCAGCCCAGCGCATGGGAGCATTGAGACGATGAGTGATGTGCAGCAATTCAGGCGCCGGTTCCGGCTTGCGGGCGTGGCGCTGGCCGCCTTGGCCTGCAACATCACGGTGGCCATAGCGCCGCTGCATGCCGAGGACAGCCCCGACACGCGCCTGCGCAAGCTGGAGTCGGAAGTGTCGGCCCTGCAGCGCAAGGTGTTTCCGGGCGGCGATGGGCGCTATTTCCCCGCGCCTGCCGGTGCCGCCGCCGAGCAGGCAGCGCCTTTGGGCACCCCTTCGACCACGGCTGTGACCGATCTGCTGACCCGCATGGATGCGGTCGAGGCGCAGAACGCGCGCCTGACCGCCCAGATCGAGGAACTGTCGAACCGCCTGCGTCAGCTCGAGGCGCGCACCGCGCCGCCTCCGGCTGACACTGCCGCCGCGCCTCAGGCGGGTGATACGCCCCCGGCCGCCGCAGCGTCGGCGCCGGTGCAGGCTGCGCCTTTGCCCGCGCCGATGCCGGCCCCCGCGCCCAGGCCGGCAGCCAAACCTGCGCCCGCGCCTGCCGCCGCCGCTCCGGTCAACGCCAAGCCTTCGGCGCAGCGCGTTGCCGGCGTCAAGGCGATCGTCAAGCCGCAGACGGCCGATGCCGGCGAGGATGAGTACACCTATGGCTACAAGCTGTGGGAGGCCAAGTTCTATCCCGAGGCCGCCCAGCAGCTGAAGCTGTACCTCGACAAATATCCTCGCCATCGCCGTGTAAGCTATGCCCGCAACCTGCTGGGCCGCGCCTATCTCGACGATGGCAAGCCGCGTGATGCGGCGCCCTGGTTCCTGATGAACTATCAGACCAACAAGCGCGGCGAACGTGCTGCCGACAGCCTGCTGCTGCTGGCCGAGGCGATGATCGAGATGAAGGACACCAACCGGGCCTGTATCGCGCTGGCCCAGTTTGCCGACGACTACAAGGCCGAGGCCGCTGGCCGCCTGAAGGGCCAGTTTGACCAGACCCGTTCCGAGGTGACGTGCAACTGACCACGGCCGGGGCCGAAAGGCTGGCGGGCGATCTGGCCCGCCTCTGGCCCGAGGGGCAGCGTGACCCGGCGCTGAAGCTGGGGGTGGCGGTGTCGGGCGGGCCGGACAGTCTGGCGCTGCTGTTGCTGGCGGCGGCGGCTTTGCCGGGCCGGGTGATGGCGGCCACGGTCGACCATGGCCTGCGCGCCGAGAGCGCGGCCGAGGCGGCCGAGGTGGCGCGTGTGTGCACCCAAATTGGCGTTTCCCACGCAACGCTGGCCATTGCCGTGGCCGATGGCAATGTGCAGGCGCAGGCCCGCGCTGGGCGCTATGCGGCGCTGGCGCAATGGGCGCAGCAGGCGGGCGTGGCGGCGCTGTGCAGCGCGCATCACGCCGACGATCAGGCCGAAACGCTGCTGATGCGGCTGAACCGGGGCAGTGGTGTCGCTGGCCTTGCTGGTGTGCGTGAGCGGGGGCTGGTGCCGGGCACGCGCCTGCCTTTGCTGCGCCCGGTGCTGGGCTGGCGGCGGGCAGAGCTGGCCGGCGTGGTGGCAGAGGCCGGGTTTGCCGCAGCCGACGACCCATCCAACCGCGACGATGCCTATGACCGTGTGCGGATGCGCAAGGCGCTGGCCGGGGCC
>DATMUT010000327.1:0-3067 GCA_035563755.1 Novosphingobium sp. | reverse complement strand
CAGCAGCAGCTCGACAATGTCGGCGCCGGTGGCAGCGTCCAGATTGCCGGTCGGCTCGTCGGCGAACAGCAGGGCGGGGCGAGGGGCAAGCGCGCGGGCGATGGCCACACGCTGCTGCTCGCCGCCCGAAAGCTGCGATGGGTAATGGCCCAGCCGCGCGCCCAGCCCGACCGCGGTCAGTTCGTTGCGGGCGCGGGCCTCGGCATCGGCCATGCCGGCCAGTTCCATGGCGGTCATCACGTTTTCCAGCGCCGTCATGGTGGGCAGCAGGTGAAAGGCCTGTAGCACGATGCCGATGCGCCCCCGCCGGGCGCGGGCCAACTGGTCCTCGCTCATCGCGGCGAAATCGGCGCCGGCCACATGCAGCGTGCCCCCTCCGGCCCGTTCCAGCCCGGTCAGCACCGCCATGAGCGAGCTTTTGCCCGAGCCGGACGGCCCCAGCAGCGCCAGCGTCTGTCCGGCCGGCACTTCAAGGTCGATGCCCTTGAGGATAGGCGTTGCCGCCTCGCCCTGACCGAGCGTGAGGACAAGGCCGCGCGCGCAAATCGCCGCATCGGCATCAGGGGTGAGGGGGGCGCTCTTGCCGAGAGGGGAGGTCGTCACGATAATGCTTATGGGTATCGCGCCGGCCCCCGACAAGGGGCGCAGCGATCCGGGCGACAGGCGAAGGAATTGAAATATGGCGATTGGCCGCAAGCTGTGGGTATCTGGCGTGGCGGTTGGCGTGATGGTGGGGGCGCTGACCGGTTGCGGCGGCCCCAAACAGGGCGAGCCATCGGGCCGCACGCTCGACGGTCAGGTGGCGGCCAGCGACAGCGCGCCCGCGCCCGCCCAGGTAGCCGCGCCAAAGGGGCGCGAGCGGCGCATTCTGGCGCTGGGCGACAGTTTGCTGGCCGGCTATGGCCTGCGCCCCGAACAGGCCTATCCGCCCCGGCTGGAGGCGGCGCTGCGCATGCGGGGCATCAATGCGCGGGTGGTCAATGCGGGTGTTTCGGGCGATACCACCGAGGATGGGCGCGCGCGCCTCGCCTTCTCGCTGGGGCCAAAGGGCAGCGAGCCGGAACTGGTGCTCATCAGCCTTGGCGGCAACGACATGCTGCGCGGCCTGCCGCCGGCCAAAACGCGCGAGAATCTCGACGCCATCCTGACCGAGCTGGATGCGCGCCATGTGCGGGCGGTGCTGCTGGGCATGGTGGCCGCGCCCAATATGGGGCGCGACTATGCCGCCGCCTTCAACCCGATCTATGCCGATCTGGCGCGGCGTCATCATGCGGTGCTGGTGCCGTTTTTCCTGAAGGCGGTCTATGCAAGGCCCGACCTGCAATTGCCCGATCACATCCACCCCACGCCCGAAGGCGTCGAGGCGATGGTGAAGGCGACGCAGGGCACGGTGGTCAAGGCCCTGCCGCCCGAGGCTCAGGGCGCGCCTAAAGCTTGAGCAGGTAGCGCTCGCTCGAACGGTCGAAGTGGGGGTGGTGCAGCGGGTCGCGGTAACGCTGCGTGTCCCAGCGTTCCTGCAGCATGGCACGGGCGCGCTGATACTGCTCGATATGCGCGGGCGCGGTGTCACGCCCGTGCGAGCGCCATTCGCGGTGGATCATCACCGCGCCTGGCTCGTAGATGTTGCGCCAACCGGCCGCCGCCAGCTTCAGGCACAGGTCGACATCGTTGAACGCCACCGGGAAATGCCGCGCGTCGAACCCGCCCACACCCAGATATTTGCGCTTCTCGACTAGCATGCAGGCCGAAGTCACGGCGCTGACGGCATGGGCCACATGGGCGCGGGCAAAATAGCCCGGCGTCGCATCGTGCTGGAAACGGTGAGCATGGCCCGCCCCGTCGCCCAGCCCCACGGTGATGCCGGCGTGCTGGATGGTGAGGTCGGGATAGAGCAGCCGCGCGCCCACAGCGCCGACGCCCGGCCGGGTGGCCTGGCGCATCATGGCGGTCAGCCAGCCATCCTCGGCGATCTCGATGTCGCTGTGCAGCAGGCACAGATAATCGCCCCGCGATTCCTGCACCGCATAATTGCTCAGCGCCGAGAAGTTGAACGGCACATCCTGATGCAGCACGCGCACCTGCGGGTTGCGCGCCACGCGCGCCATATAGTCGAGCGTCTCGGCTTCGCGGCTGCCATTGTCGATGATCAGCACCTCGACATGGCGATAGTCGGCGCGGTTGAGCACGCCGTTCACGCATTCGCGCAGGAAACGGCCCTGATCGCGGCTGGGAATGATCACGCTGACCAGCGGCGCCGGATCGGGCAGCGGCCAGGCCACGCGCACCGAGCCATGCGGCCCGGCCTGGGCGGTGGCGCCTTCGGGCGCGACGGCGCGGGTCACCGCCTCGATGCGGGCGGCCTGATGTGCAGCTGCGGCATCGGTTCCGCTGGGGCGGTGGCACAGCACATGGGGGACGCGCGTGATCTGCGCCCCGTCCTCGCCGGTGGCTGCCAGCACCAGCGCATAGGCAGCCGCATCGGCCAGCGAGGTGGGGAGGGGCAGGGCCGCGCGCGCGGCATCGGCCCTGATCATGCAGGCACCCGAAACATAGTCCTGCCCCAGCAGCAGGTCGCGGTTCCAGCCCGGCTTGAACCAGTGGCGGCGGCGGCGGCCTCCTGTCTCGATCTCGTCCTCGTCGCCATAGAGCAGCAGGGCGTCGGGGGTGGATTGCAGGGCGCGGGCCAGATGGAACAGCGCATCGGGCGCCAGCAGCGCATCGGCGGCCAGCGGCAGCAGATAGTCGCCTGTCGCCTCGCCGATTGCCGTTTCGAGCGCGCGGGCGCGATTGTTCGTGCGGCGCGAGGCCAGCGTCTGGCGCGGCACATCGGCCATGCGCGGCGGGGGGGCTTCGCGCGATTGCACCAGCACCAGTTCCCAATCGCGATAGACCTGCGCCTCGAGCGCGGCGATCATGCGATCGAACTGGGCAGGGCGCACATCGGCGGCCTGATAGACCAGCACCGAGATGCGCGGACGCTGCGCCCATGTCTCGATTTTGGCGGGGGCACCGGCCAGCGTCTCGGCGCGTCGCTCGACCGTTGCGATCCACACCTGATAGGCATGCG
>DATMUT010000326.1:0-2682 GCA_035563755.1 Novosphingobium sp. | reverse complement strand
CGCGCGCCCGGCCCCGGCCGGCAGGTGATCTGGCTTTCGCTGGCCGGGCTGGGCGGCGCGGTGGCCTGGGCCAGCCTGGCCCATCTCGACCAGATCAGCCGCGCCACCGGCCAGGTGATCCCCGCCGGGCGCGTGCAGGTGGTGCAAACCACCGATGGCGGCGTGATCAGCGCCATCCTCGTGCGCGAGGGCGACACGGTGCGCAAGGGCCAGATGCTGCTACGGCTGGATCAGGTGAAGGTGCGCGCGGCGGTGGATGAAGGCGCGGCCAAGGTGGCAGGGCTCGAAGCGCAGCAGGCGCGCATCTCGGCCGAGCTGTTCGACCGGCCGCTGGCCTTCCCCGAGGAGGCGCGCAAATTCCCCGATCTGGTCGCCAGCCAGCGCGAGCTGTTCGCCAAGCGGCGCATGGCCTTTGCCGATCAGGTGGCAGCGCTGCACCACCAGCTGGATCTGGCCACGCGCGAGCTGGAAATGAATCGGCCGCTGCTGCAACAGGGCGATGTCAGCCGATCGGAAATCCTGCGGCTGGAGCGCCAGCAGAGCGACATCCAGAGCCAGATCGCCAATCTGCGCAACCGCTACTATCAGGATCTGCAGACCGATTTTGCCAAGAGCGACGAGGATCTCGTTACCGCCCGCGAAATCCTCACCCAGCGGCGTGCCTCCCTCGGCGAGACGCAATTTGTGGCGCCCACCGACGGCATTGTGAAGAATGTGCATCTCACCACCATCGGCGGCGTGCTGCGCCCGGGCGACGAGGTGTTGCAGATCGTGCCCACCGGGCAGGAGCTGATCGTCGAGGCCAAGGTGTCGCCGGCCGATATCGCTTATGTGCGCACCGGCCAAAGCGCTTCTGTGAAGTTCGACGCCTATGATTCCAGCATCTATGGCGCGGCTGAGGGCAAGGTCAGCTATATCAGCCCCGACACGCTGACCGAGCAGGGCAGCGGCGCCGGAGCGGAGCGGGTCTATTACCGCGTGCATGTGCGGGTGGACACCAGCGGCATGACCCACCACCCCGGCGAGCCCATCGCCATCCAGCCCGGCATGACCGCCACGGTGGAGATCAAGACCGGCGACAACACCGTGCTGCGCTATCTGCTGAAGCCGATCATCAAAACCGTCTCCGGCGCGATGGGGGAACGCTAGGGGCGGGCGGCTCAGATCTGCACCTGGCCGCCATCGACGAAGAGTTCGATGCCGTTGATGTAGCTGGCATCGTCGGAGGCGAGGAACAGCACCGCCCGGGCGATTTCGGCAGGCTGGGCCACGCGGCCGGCGGGGATCAGCCCGGCCAGATAATCCTTGGTGCCTTGCGCGTTGTCGCCAAACAGATGGTCCACGCCGGGGGTGTCGGTCAGGCCGGGGCTGATGGCATTGACGCGGATGCGGCGGTCCTTGAGGTCGAGGATCCAGTTGCGGGCGAAGCTGCGCACCGCCGCCTTGCTGGCCGCATAGACGCTGAAGGCCGGATTGCCGGAGATGCTGACGGTTGAGGCGGTGAGGATCACCGAGGCGCCATCGCGCAGCAGCGGCAGCGCCTTTTGCACGGTGAACAGCACGCCCTTCACATTGGTGTCGAAAGTGCTGGCATAATGCTCCTCGCTGATCGCGCCGAGCGGGGCGAATTCGCCGCCGCCGGCATTGGCGAACAGCGCGTCGATCTGGCCGTGCTGCTGCTGCACGGCATCGTAAAGCCGGTCGATGTCGGCCAGATGGGCCATGTCGCCGCGCACGCCCGTCACCCGCCCGCCAATCGCCTTCACGGCCGCATCCAGCGCTTCCTGCCGGCGCCCGGTGATGAAGACCGATGCGCCCGCATCGGCAAACGCCCGGGCCGTGGCAAGGCCGATGCCCGAGGTGCCGCCGGTGACGACCACGACCTTGTTGGTGAAATCCTGTGCCATGTTGCATGCTCCTTTGGTTGGGCGACGGCTCTGTGCCGCGCCGCTGCGAAAGGAATGCCTGCGCAACGATATTGGCTGTAGTCGGCAAATGCGATACTCATCGTTCCACCAAGGGAACGATGATGCGCGCCGACCTCAACGACTATGCCTATTTCGCCGCCGTTGTGGCCCATGGCGGCTTTGCCCCGGCGGGCCGCGCGCTGCGCGAGCCCAAGTCCAAGCTGAGCCGCCGCATCGCCGGGCTGGAGGCCAGGCTGGGCGTGCGCCTGATCGAGCGTTCCAGCCGCCGCTTCCGCGTGACCGAAGTGGGGCAGAGCTTCTACGAGCGCTGCCGCGCGATGCTGGAGGAGGCCGAGCAGGCCGAGGCCGTGGTGGCAGAGGCCCAGGCCGAGCCCCATGGCCGCGTGCGCTTCAGTTGCCCCACAGGGCTCATCGAGGTGATCGAGCCGATCTTCACCCGCTTTCTGGCGCGCTATCCCCGCGTGCGGCTGCAACTGCTGGCCATCGATCGCCCGGTGGACCTGATCGAGGAGCGCATCGACCTGGCCCTGCGCGTGCGCGTGGCGCTGACCAGCGATGCGGCGCTGACGATGCGCTCCCTCGGCCATTCCGCGCGCATTCTGGTGGGCAGCCCGCAGATGGCCAGCCGCATCGGCGCCCGGATCGACGCGCTGGCCACACTGCCCACGCTGGGCACCAGCGACGAGATCGGCGAGGTGGAATGGCTGCTGGAGGGCGAGGCAGGCGCCAGCCACCGCCTGCGCCACGAACCGCG